>LBCX01000053.1 GCA_001657575.1 Bacteroidales bacterium Barb4 | reverse complement strand
GGTCGGGACGGTCAGGGCGGGGCTTTCGGTATCCAGTGCGGGGCGCGTCCTGCCCCTTGTCCTTCTGCTCTTCATTCAAAGCCGTCTTGTACTCTCTGTTTGTTCCCTCAAACATCTCGTAGCAACGGTATTCACATTCGAGCGAACCGTTCATCAGCTTGATCCTTTCGGCGGGGCGAAGCCCTATCTTCTCAAAACATTCGTCCTTATAGCTCAGTATCCAAGCCTTGTAGCCGGAGAAGACATGTTTCAGTCGCTCGCCTATCATGTTATACAGCCCCAGCAGGTCGCGGGAAGAGATACGCTCACCATAAGGCGGATTGGTCACCAGCACACCGGGACGAGGCGCATCGGCAAACTGCTGGAAAGGTTTCACCGTAAGCTCAATGTATTTGGACAGCCCGGCATTGCGCACATTTTTCTGTGCCGCCTCAATAGCCACAGGGGAAATATCGCTGCCGTAGCATTTATAATCGAAAGCACGCTCGCGGCTTTCATCATTGTAAACGGAATCAAACAGTTCCTTGTCGAAGTCCATCCATTTCTCGAAGGCAAACTCCTTGCGGTGAATGCCGGGGGCAATGTTCAGCGCAATCATGGCGGCTTCAATCAGGATAGTCCCCGAACCGCACATGGGATCCACAAAGTGAGAACCGCCCGTCCAACCGGCTTTCAGAATCATGCCGGCGGCAAGGATTTCGTTCAGCGGAGCTTCGGTCTGCTCAATGCGGTAGCCCCGTTTGTGCAGGCTTTCGCCGGAACTGTCGATAGACAACGTGCAGTCGTTGTGCGAAATATGTATATTAATGTAGAGGTCGGGATTGTTGATGCGGACGGGGGGACGCTTGCCGAACTTCTCGGTGAAATAATCAACAATGGCATCCTTCGTGCGGTAAGCCACAAATTTGGAATGATTGAAGTCTTCGGAATAGACAACGGAGTCGATGGCAAAGGTCGTTTCTGTTGTCATGTAATCCTCCCATGCCACCTTCTTGGCTTCTGCATACACCGTATCGGCATCTTTGGCTTTGAAGTGATAAACAGGTTTGAGGATACGGAGAGCGGTGCGACAGCAAAAGTTGGCTTTGTAAAGCAACTCCTTGTCCCCCGTGAAAGAGACCATGCGGCGGCCTGTTTGCAGATTGCCGGCACCCAAGGCAAGTAATTCATCGGCGAGCACATCCTCCAACCCGTAGAGGGTCTTAGCCACCATTTCAAAATGCGCAGGATTCATTGTAAAAGCAGGATCATTCATAAAAATGTTGAAATGCCGCAAATGTAGCAAAGTTTACATATCATCGGGAAATAACTGCGCTATTTTCAGGGCACGCAGATTCCAGAAACTTCTGCTACTTTTGCCCCGTTGACAAACTACTAATACGCGAATTGTATGAGACTGATTATCGAACCGGATTACGACCACCTATCCAAATGGGCAGCCCATTACACCGCCGCAAAGATCCGGCAGGCGAACCCGACGGCGGAGAAGCCTTTCGTTTTGGGACTTCCCACAGGGTCTTCCCCCTTGGGCATGTACAGGAACCTGATTGAGCTGAACAAACGGGGCGTTGTTTCTTTCCAATACGTTGTTACCTTCAATATGGACGAGTACGTCGGCATCCCGCAGGGGCATCCCGAAAGCTATTACTCGTTCATGTGGAACAATTTCTTTTTCCATGTAGATATAAATCCCGACAACGTGCATATTCTGGACGGGAACGCGCCCGATTTGGAAGCGGAATGTGCCGCCTATGAAGCCAAGATGAAAGTGGCAGGCGGAGTTGATTTGTTTCTCGGCGGCATCGGAGCGGACGGGCATATTGCCTTCAATGAACCGGGGTCTTCCCTCGCTTCGCGCACGCGGGCGAAGACGCTAACGGCAGACACGATCATTGCCAACTCCCGTTTCTTCAACAATGACGCGAGTCAGGTGCCGAAAACGGCTGTCACCGTCGGCGTTGCCACCATCTTGGATGCCAAAGAGGTTTTAATCATGGTGAATGGACATAGCAAGGCGCGTGCCCTGCAACAGGCGGTGGAGGGAGCGGTCAGCCAGATGCAGCCGATTACCGCCTTGCAGTTGCACCCGAAGGGCATCATCGTAGCCGACGAGGCGGCGTGTGCCGAGTTAAAGGTTGGCACGTATCATTATTTCAAGGATATAGAAAAGGACAATCTTTGTCCGGATTCCTTGTTGAAATGAGGGCGGGGATTCTCATGCTTGTGCTGCCGATTGTGATTGCCGTCCACGTGTCCGCGCAATTATTCACCGATGTAAATGACAGGCTGATCAAGACGTTGCAGGTTAAAACAGCCGGCGAGCTTATCTCTGTTCCCTGTATCGATCTGAACGGCGGGAAACAGATTGAAATCAACTTCGATGCGCTGAGTGCCGGCTTCAACCGGTATGCGTATTCCATCATTCATTGCGATGCCGACTGGAAGCCGTCCGTTCTCACGCCTGTTGAGTATATGAGCGGCTTTCAAGGGCTTGTCATTGATGATTATGCGAGCGGGATGGGGACGACGGTTTCCTATACCAACTATCGGCTGCTGCTTCCCAACAGGGACGTACAGTTTAAGGTGTCGGGGAATTATGCCGTCCGCATCTGTGAGGAGAGCAACCCCGCACATATCGTCCTTACCGCCTGCTTTTCCGTTGTGGAGCCTTTGGTGAATATCTCTGCCACCGTTACCGGCAATACGCTTATTGACACTTACGCCTCCCGCCAGCAGGTGGATTTTACGGTCAATCACAAAGCCCTGCCTGTTCCTTATCCGCAGACCGAGCTGAAAGTGCGTGTTTGCCAGAACAATCGCCGCGACAATGTTGTCACCGACATTCTCCCTTCCGGCATTTCCGCCGGACGCATTGAATATGCCAACCTCCGCGAACTGATTTTTGAGGCAGGCAATGAATACCGCCGTTTCGAGTTTCTCAGCCCGCGTTACAACGGTATGCACGTGGACGGTGTCAGCTTCCATCACCCTTACTATCACGTCACACTGGCAAGCGACATCCTGCGATCCGCCCGCTCCTACCAGTATGACCAAGACCAGAACGGTCGCTTCTTCATCAACTGCATCAACTGCAACGACCCCGACGTGCAAGCCGATTACTTCTTTGTCCACTTCACCCTTGATGCCGACCCTCTTGCCGGCGGTAGCGTTCACCTCGCCGGTGACATATATAATAATGTGTTGGACGAGAAAAGCAAGATGGGCTACAACCGCGAAACGGGACGATACGAGAAGTCTTTCCTCCTCAAGCAGGGCAATTACAACTATCACTACCTTTTCCTCCCCAACGGACAGAGCCGCGCCTCCGCCGCCCTGACGGAAGGAGATTATTACCAGTCTGAAAACGAATACGGCATATACATTTACTATCGCCCGCAGGGCGAACGCTATGACCGGCTGATAGGGGCGGAAAGGATCTGCCGTTAGTGTATAAAGTAGTGCCGCTCCCTGAAAAAAGTTATCAAAACCGTTGCACGGTCAAAAAAACATTTATCTTTGCACCCGCTACGGAAAAGGTACCATAGCTCAGTTGGTAGAGCAAAGGACTGAAAATCCTTGTGTCCCCGGTTCGATTCCTGGTGGTACCACTTTTTAGAAAGGCAAAGAGCAAGGCAAAGAATGGAAAGCCTCTGGATTTCAATAAGTCCAGGGGCTTTTAATTTTGGTGACTATATCCAACTTTACAGTTGAAAAATAGTAGTTACTGATGTTACGCAGACGCCCCGAAGGGGCTAAAGATTTCAGCCCCACATGGAGCGGAGCGGAATGTGGGGTTCACGGAATGGGCGACCCGATGATATCCTGAAAGGATGAAAGAATATATCGTTCTTTCAGAACTCTCTTGCCGTTGCCATCCCGCAACCCCACATTCCGCTGCGCTGCATGTGGGGCTGAAATCTTTAGCCCTTTCGGGGCATCTGCATAACTGTTTTTCAACTGTAAAATTGGATATAGTCACCTTAATTTTTAAAGACATATCTATCTTTGCGCCTATGAAAAAAGAACTCTTGGAAGAGCGGGAAGGGGCATATCATACGCCGGTGTTGCTGAAGGAAAGTCTGGAGGGGCTGGCTGTGTGCCCGTCAGGAGTATATGCGGACGTGACCTTTGGCGGCGGCGGACATTCACGGGAGATATTGAAGCAGCTGGACAGTCGGGGACGGCTTTACGGCTTTGATCAGGATGCGGATGCGGAACGGAACATACCGTCCGATCCGCGTTTCGTGTTTGTGCGAAGCAATTTTCGCTACCTGTATAATTTCATGCGTTACCATGATGCGGCGGGCAAGGCGGATGGGGTGCTGGCTGATTTGGGCGTGTCGTCCCATCACTTTGACGACCGGGAACGAGGGTTTTCCTTCCGCTTCGACGGAGCGTTGGATATGCGAATGAACAGCCGTGCCGGACGGACGGCGGCAGATATAGTGAATCAATATTCGGAGGCGCAACTGGCTGATGTGTTTTATTTATACGGGGAGTTGAAAGCGGCACGCAAGCTGGCGGCTGTGCTGACACGTGCCCGTGGGGAAGGGAAGATTGAGACGACAGGGCAGCTGGCAGAGGTGCTTAAACCGTTTACGGGACGAGACAAGGAGAAGAAGTTTCTGGCGCAGGTGTTCCAAGCCTTGCGGATTGAAGTGAATGATGAAATGGGTGCCCTGAAAGAGATGCTGCGGCAGACGTTGCGGGTGTTGAAGCCGGGCGGGCGTTTGGTGGTTCTCACTTACCATTCGCTGGAAGACCGGCTGGTGAAGAACTTCCTGAAAACGGGTAATTTCGAGGGGAAAAGCGAGCAGGATTTTTACGGGAATGTGCAAAGCCCTTTCCGTTTGGTGAATAACAAAGTGATTGTTCCTTCCGAAGAGGAGGTAGCAGCCAATCCGCGTGCGCGGAGTGCGAAATTGCGTGTCGGTATGCGGACAAATACGGATTAACGGATTAAAACGATGGTAAAGAAGAAAAAGAAGCTCACCCTCATATATATATTGGGCGGTGGGATACTGAAAGAGGATTTCATTGTGAAACACACCAAGATGATTGTGTTCATTGTGATACTGATGTTTGTATTTATCAGTAACCGCTATACGTGCATTCAGCAGTTGAAGGATATAGACCGGTTGCAACAGCAGTTGAAGGATGTGCGCCTTGAGGCGTTGTCGGTTTCGTCGGAGCTGACGGGCAGCAGTCGCCGGTCACAGATAGAATCGCTGGTGGAAGAGCAGGGGATTGAATTGGAAGCGGCAAAGACGCCGCCTTACGAACTCTATAAGTAACCAGGACAACCTCACCAAATTTATTCTCTCTATATTTGCGCCCACAAAACAAATCCTTTACGCCAAGGTCATGGAAGCAAGAAGAAAATTAACCCGTTCGAATGATAAGATGATAGCAGGCGTTTGTGCGGGCGTGGCAGAGTATTTCGGTTGGGATCCGACGCTTGTGCGTATTGCGTATGTACTGCTGGCGATTTTTACCGTGTTCAGCGGTACGCTGGCTTATTTTATACTTTGGATTATTATGCCCAAGAAAGAGATTTATTGAAGTATGAATTTTGAATTAACGTCCCCGTTCAGTCCCACCGGCGACCAGCCCGAAGCGATTGCCTCCCTTTCCGAAGGAATACGGACGGGCGTTCCTTTCCAGACTCTGTTGGGCGTAACCGGTTCGGGGAAGACCTTTACCATTGCCAATGTTATCAAGGAGATACAGAAGCCGACCCTGATATTGAGCCACAACAAGACCTTGGCTGCCCAGCTTTACAGCGAATTCAAATCCTTTTTCCCCCATAATGCGGTAGAATACTTCGTTTCGTACTACGACTACTACCAGCCTGAAGCTTACCTGCCTTCCACCGACACCTATATAGAAAAGGATTCGGCTATCAATGAAGAGATAGACAAGCTCCGCCTTCGTGCTACTGCCTCGCTCTTGTCGGGGCGGAGAGATGTGATTGTTGTCTCCTCCGTGTCCTGCCTCTACGGCATGGCTGATCCGTCCGCTTTTGCCGAAAGGGTGGTACATATTGAGAAGGGGATGACGATGGAGCGGGACAAGCTGCTCCGTCGTTTCGTGGACGCGCTCTACACCAATAACAAGATAGATTTCCACAGCGGATGCTTTCGGGCTAACGGGGATACGGTGGATATATTCCCCGCCATCGAGACCTTCGACGGGATGGCGTACCGCATTGAGTTCTGGGGGGATGAGATAGAGCGCATCTCCTCTTTCAGTCCGCAAACAGGGCAGGAGATTGACGAACAGGACGAACTGAATATCTATCCCACCAACCTCTTCGTGACTACCCAAGACCGGCTCAATGCCGCCCTCAGCCTGATAGATGTGGATTTGGGCACACGGGTGGAAGCCCTGCGGCAGGCGGATAAACCCTTTGAGGCAAAACGACTGTACGAGCGCGTCATCTTCGATCTTGAAATGATACGCGAACTGGGGCACTGTTCCGGCATAGAAAACTATTCCCGCTATTTCGACGGACGTACTGCCGGCGAACGCCCCTACTGCCTGCTGGATTATTTCCCGAAAGACTTCCTGCTGGTGATAGACGAAAGTCATGTGACCATTCCGCAGATACGCGCCATGTACGGCGGCGATTATGCGCGGAAGAGGAACCTTGTGGAATACGGCTTTCGCCTGCCTGCGGCGATGGACAACCGTCCGCTAAAGTTCGACGAGTTTGAGACGCTGACACCGCTAGCGGTTTACGTCAGTGCCACGCCTGCCGATTATGAATTGACGAAATGCGAGGGTGTGGTTGTTGATCAGCTCATCCGTCCGACAGGACTTCTTGACCCTGTGATTGATGTGCGCCCCAGTGCCAGACAGATAGATGACCTCATGGAGGAAATCACCCTCCGCTCTGCCGCCGATGAGCGTGTGCTTGTGACCACATTAACCAAGCGCATGGCTGAAGAGCTGACCACTTACCTCCTTCGGGTGGGTGTGCGGTGCAATTATATCCACAGCGATGTGGATACCTTGGATCGTGTCAAAATCATGGACGACTTGCGACAGGGACTGTTCGATGTCCTTATCGGAGTCAATCTGTTGCGCGAAGGCTTAGACTTACCCGAAGTTTCGCTTGTCGCTATCCTTGATGCTGACAAGGAAGGCTTCCTGCGTTCTCACCGCTCACTGACCCAGACGGCAGGACGTGCCGCCCGTAACATCAACGGCAAAGTCATTTTCTACGCCGACCGCATCACGGAAAGTATGCGCAAGACCATCGAAGAAACCAACCGCCGCCGTGAAAAACAATTAGCCTACAACGAGGCGCACAATATCACTCCCCGCCAAATCGTAAAGACAAGCACTTCCTTCTTAGGCAACAAACAACCGTCAACCGCCGAGCCTTACGCCTATATCGAACCCGAACCGTCCTTAGCCGCCGACCCTGTTATCGGGTATATGAGCCGTCCGCAGCTTGAAAAAGCCATTGAACGCACCAAGAAACTGATGACGGAGGCTGCCCGTAAGCTGGAGTTTATGGAAGCCGCCCAATATCGTGATGAATTGCTGAAAATGCAGGAGTTGCTGAACGTGAAGGAATAGGTGAAATTAAGCAGGTGAATATGATTTGTTTCCCGAATGCAAAGATAAACTTGGGGCTGAATGTGGTAAGCAGGCGGCTTGACGGATACCACAATATTGAGACGGTGTTCTATCCCATACCGATAAAGGATGCTTTGGAGGTGATTGTTGCCGACAAGGAATCTTTTACGCAGACAGGCATACCGATTGGCGGCGCACCGGAGAAGAATTTGGCTATAAAGGCTCTTTCTCTTTTGAGAGAGAGGTGTGCCGTCCCGCCGTTGGATATTTATTTGCGGAAAGCTATCCCGTTTGGTGCAGGATTGGGAGGCGGGTCTTCCGATACGGCTTTTATGTTGCGGTTGGTAAATGAGGTCTGCCGACTCGGTCTTTCTTTGGAGGAATTGGAGGAGACGGCGCAGTCCGTCGGGGCGGACTGTCCTTTTTTTATACGGAACACGCCGGTGTTTGCTTCGGGGACGGGGAATGTGTTTACGCCTGTTACGCTGTCACTGAAAGGGTATCACCTCTGTCTGGTGAAGCCTGATGTGACGGTATCGACACCGGAGGCGTATGCCATGATTACACCGGCAGAGCCGGCTGTTTCACCCAAAGATAGTATCGCAATGCCTGTCAGGGATTGGAAGGGACGGCTGACAAACGACTTTGAGCCGCCGGTATTCGACCGGCATCCTGTTATCGGAGCTATCAAGGAGAGGCTGTATAAGGAGGGGGCGGTGTATGCCTCCATGTCCGGATCGGGTTCGTCGGTATTCGGATTGTTTGAAGAGCCTGCCGGTTTGAAAGAACTGTTTGCCCCTCATTTCGTCTGGGAGGGAGAGCTGCCCTGATAACCGACACCATGCAAATTTGCCAAGAACTACAGCACTCTTGCAGCGATATATGCCGTTAACATATTTTAGGCGCAATACAGTATTCACAGGAAACTGTACACAGTGCTCACAAGAAATTGTATAGCGTACCCACAAAGTATTGTATAGTGTACTCACAAAGTATTATGTAGCGTACTATGTGAGGCACCGATACTTCCCTCTTTTTTTATCCTGAAAGGATACCGGATTTCAGCCCCACATTCCGCTGCTCTATGTGGGGCTGAAATCGGGCGTCCTTGCAGGACTCCCTGCCGGCGGCGTCCTTGTAACCCCACATTCCGCTACCCGACGTGACGCTTCGCTTTATGTCGGGCTGAAATATCCCGCCCTTTCAGGGCTTCCAACTTCTATCTCCTAATTTGTTGCGAAGTGACACTCAGCCCTGCAAAGGTAATTGCCCCGTTCAGCATCAGCATTTCGTAGCCGAAGGTGTAGCCAATGTATTGTTTTGCCAAATAAGAAGCGGTGAAGCAGAGGAGCGGAGAGGCGATGCAGATGTAGGGAACATAGTTGTCATTCGGGCGTTTGTTGGTGAAAAGACCGAAGGCGAAAAGTCCCAGCAGAGGACCGTAGGTGTAGGAGGCTATCATGTAGATGGCATCAATGACGCTTCGGTTGTTTACCGCCTTGAAGGCGAGGATGATGAAGACGAAGAGGACGGAGATAAGCAGGTGTACTTTCAGGCGGGTGCGTTTGGCTTGCCGGGCTTCTTCCTTTTCGATGTCAAGGATGTCCACACAGAAAGAGGTGGTCAGGGCGGTCAGTGCCGAGTCTGCACTGCTGAAAGCAGCGGCGATGATGCCGATGACGAAGAAGACGAGTATGCTGTCGCCCAAGATGCCCGAAGTGCAGAAAAGGGGGAGTATGTCATCGTTCAATACGGGCAGAGCAATCTGCTGTTGTGCGGCAAAGGTGAGCAGCAGCACGCCCAGCGAAAGGAAGAAGAAGTTGATGGGGGCAAAGGCGAAGCCGTAGATGTACATGTTCTTTTGTGCATCTTTCAGGCTTCGGCAGGAAAGGTTTTTCTGCATCATGTCCTGATCAAGACCGGTCATCACGATGGTAATGAAGATGCCGCTGAAGAATTGCTTGGCGAAATGCTGTGTGCTGTGCCAGTCGCCGAACTCGAAGATGCGGAAGTGAGGACTTGCCGCTATTGTCTGTACCATTCCCCCGAAGTCCAAGCCCATCCGGTCTTTCAGCTGCCAGATAATAACAACGAGCATGGCAACAAGGCAGACTGCCTGCATGGTATCCGTCCAAACGATTGTCTTTATCCCGCTGCGAAAGGTGTAAAGCCACACCAGAAACAAGCTGATGACCACCGTCACGCCGAAAGGGATATGCCATGCCTCAAACACATACGCCTGCAAGATAAGCACCACCAGATACAGCCGCGCCGCCGCCCCTACAATCTTCGACAGCAGGAAAAAGGAAGCCCCCGTCTTGTATCCCCGCCGCCCGATGCGCCCGTTCAGGTAGGAATAGATGGAGGTCAGTTGCAGCCTGTAATATAAGGGAAGGAGTACTTTGGCAATGATGATATAGCCGACGAAAAAGCCGAACACCGTCTGCATGTAGGTCATGTCGATGTTGCGCACCATGCCGGGGACGGAAACGAATGTAACGCCGGAAAGCGACGACCCGATCATTCCGATGGAGACGATATACCAAGGCGATTTCCTGTTTCCCGTAAAGAAGGCGTCATTGCCAGAGTGCTTCCTTCCGGTAATCCAGGCAATCAGCAGCAGGAGTCCGAAGTAAAGGGCGATGATAAGCAGGATGAGGGTGCTGTTCATACTAATACCGTTTTTCCACCGAAGTACCGGGGTAATAATGCGCCAGAATATCCTTGTAGCCGATGCCTTTGGCAGCCATTACCGCCGCACCTATCTGGCAGAGACCGACACCGTGCCCCCAGCCTGCACCGGTCAGTGTGAAACGGTCGGGGAGTCCGTCCTGTTCGCCTTCCTTGTCCACCACAAAGGCGGAACTGTACAGATGACTGTCCGACAGCAGACGGCGTATTTCCAATTCTTTCCCGACGACGAGAGTTTTGTTTGTGCCGACAATTCTTAATTCCTCTATCCGTCCGGAAGCTCCGCGTTTGACAGGTTGCAAATCCGTGATATATCCGAAGCCGTAACGACCTTTCTGCTCTATCAGGGCGGAGAGTTCGGCTTGGGTATAAGTTTTTTCCCAACGGTAGAAGTCGGTGGTCTTTTGGTCGTAATGCGTAAGCACTTGGGCTAAGATGTGCTCGTCCGTGACGTTGCAATAGGATGGGGGGGAGGAGCGTATCCACTTCTCGGCTTCCGCTTCATCGGTCAGGTCGGGTATGACAGTGTCGGTACTGTCGCGCACGGCGGTGAGGTAGGCATGGGGGACAGGCTCCCAGCAATGTTCAAACTTCTCGGTTACACCTCCGCAACACTTGGCAAAGCGGGCATCGCAAATCTTCTGCCCGTCTGCCAGTATCTCTCCGAAGGTTTCCCGTATGACCTTTTCCACCACCGGACTGGAGATGCGGATGCCCTGATAACGCTGACAATGGTCGTCGGCACAGACATCGAACAGGTTATGCTCTTCCTTGTCGAACCAGCGGATGAAACGGTCGTCTTCTTGGGTACTGTTTGGATACGGGGACTTATGCCCGCGCCGGCGGCTCTTTTTCATCTGAGCCAGCAACCAGCTGCGGGAGACAACGGCATGTGCCTTGAGGAACTCTTCGGAAGCCTCGGCACTCATCTCGGAGGAGATGACACTGCTCAGATAGTCCTCCATATTCACCTCATTGACCGCCCAAATGGTGCCGTCTGCCACAAACAGGTTTAACGCCCCCCTAAACTGCTCGTTTTCCTTCTGCTGCCAATGGAAGTTCTTTCCGATGACAACATTTTTCAGTTCAAAAACAGCCGCCGGGGAGTCCGGTTCAAAGAAAAGTTCTCTGTACAGCTTTCCGTCAAACAGTATCTTCCCGCTGACAAGAACTGCCCGTTGCCCGCCTGTCAGGTACCGGCCGGTTTCCGCATGTATATATTTCTCACGGAAAACAAAGGACAACGCCTGCCCGTTCGAAATCCCGACGTTTACAGAGGGAGCTTGCATGTTGATTTTTCTTTTCAGGTGAAGACTATTTGACCGTGCGAAGCACATGCCCCATCCGCTCCTTCTTGGTCTTCAAATAAAATTCGTTGTGAGGGTTGGGGGTTACTTCAACGGGGATGTTTTCCGTCACCCGCAGTCCGTAGGCTTCGAGACCGACACGCTTCACGGGGTTGTTGGTCAGCAGGCGCATCTCGGTGATACCCAAATTGCGCAGGATTTGTGCACCCACGCCGTAGTCCCGCTCATCGACCTTGTGACCCAGATGAATGTTGGCATCCACCGTATCCAATCCGTTCTCCTGCAATTTGTAGGCTTTTATCTTCTCCATCAAGCCGATGCCGCGCCCCTCCTGATTAAGGTAAACAATCGCTCCCTTCCCCTCCGCCTCAATCATGCGCATGGCTTTGTGCAACTGCTCGCCGCATTCGCAACGCATGGAGCTGAAAATGTCGCCTGTGGCACAGGAAGAATGGACGCGCACCAGCACAGGCTCGCCCGACTTGATGTCCCCCTTGATGAGAGCGATATGCTCCAGTCCCGTACTTTTCTGCCGGTAAGGAATCAGGCGGAAATGCCCGTACTCGGTAGGCATATCCACTTCCTCGCCTTTCTCAATCATACATTCAGTTTGCAGACGGTAGGCGATAAGATCTTTGATACTGATAATCTTGATGCCGAACTTCTTGGCAATCTGTACTAACTCCGGCAAACGCGCCATCGTCCCGTCCGCATTGATAATCTCAATCAACGCACCGGCAGGATGCAATCCCGCCAGCCTTGCCAAATCAACCGCCGCCTCCGTATGCCCCGACCGCTGCAAGACACCGCGCGAACGGGCGCGAAGCGGATTGACATGCCCTGGACGCGCCAAGTCGGACGACTTAATTGCCGGATCAGCCAACGCCAGAATGGTCTGCGCCCGATCATACATGGAAACGCCCGTCGTACATCCGCTGCCCAGCCTGTCAACCGTCACGGTAAACGGCGTTTCATGCAGCGATGTATTATGCGGCACCTGCATATCCAGCTCCAACTCCTTGCAACGCTCCTCCGTGACAGGGGCACAAAGCACGCCCCGCCCTTCAGTCAGCATGAAATTAACCTTGTCGGGAGTCACCTTTTCGGCAGCGATAATGAAATCGCCCTCGTTCTCCCTGTCCTCATCATCCACCACAATCAGAAACTTCCCCTCGCGGAAGTCCTCAATCGCTTCCCCAATCGTGTTCAATCTTATTTCATTCATAATGTTTATTTTAGAGGTATAGACAGATTACACCGATTATGTGGCTTTTGAATATATAAAAAACAGTGCAATCAGCGTAATCAGTGCCTGAATCATCGATGTTACGCAAGTCCCCGCCGAACTTAAAGGCGCAAAACTACACTTTTTTAATATTGCAATTATACAAAAAGCGTCCGAACCAACTATTCCGGACGCTTTTCCTATTATATTTCTCCCCTCCCCTTGTATGGAAGAGCCGGAATGCTATCTGACCGCATACACCCCAGCCAGCAGCCATCTTATTGAGATAATTGCTAAACTATTGGGATTTCCGCCAGACTATTGGGATTTCCGCTAAACTATTGGGATTTCTGCCAGACTATTGGGATTTCCGCTAAACTATTGGGATTTCTGTCAGACTATTGGGATTTCCGCTAAACTATTGGGATTTCCGCCAGACTATTGGGATTTCTGCCAGACTATTGGGATTTCCGCTAAACTATTGGGATTTCTGTCAGACTATTGGGATTTCCGCTAAACTATT
>LBCX01000312.1 GCA_001657575.1 Bacteroidales bacterium Barb4 | reverse complement strand
AAATTCAAATACGGGGTCGTGGTCTTGACCGTCATTAAGGATGCTGAATCCACGAGGCGCGGTGAAAATCATCGTCCCGTCCAGCTGCGACGGCATACTGCACCAGAAGTCCAAAATATCGCTTCCAAGCACCTTGCTGATGAAGAACTTTCCATGACGGGTATCGTCGGAATAATCCGACTGCACAAGGGCAATCGTCGTAGTTCTTACACTATAGCTATCCTCATCGTGCCTGTGAATGACTCCTGCCGTATCGTATCGCGTATATATACTCTCTTCTTCTCCCTCGTCGTCGAGGCGCTTACCGCTTACCATAAGCGAGCAGGTAAATTGATATATGTCCTTCACGGGCGGCAGCTTAAATGCAAACAGCTGCAACCATGACGGCTTGTCTGAAATACCGTCGCGATTCAGGTTGGAGGTGTAGCCCGTTGAACCATACAGAAGGTTGTAGCTCATCTCTACAGAATCTTCACATGAAATCTCGTTTTCACAACAACACATACCCTCTTCCTCAACGTTGCCCATCAACTGAAACGCTTTCGGATTGCGGGCAAAATGTTTTCCCATATAGGTGAATGATACCGAAAGCCGATACAAGCCATTCCTCAACAGTTCCTTTGCACAGGCATGGATAAGCAGGCTCTTCGAGCTTACCTCTATCACGGGAGAAACCGAAACCGTCGTAGTGTCCAATATGAACTTTACGTTCAGATTCTCTACATCTCGGAAGTCCACCTGTAGCGGGTAGAGTCTGTCGCAATCCCTCACCTGGAAAGTGTACTTCACGGAAAAGTCATTGCCTGCCTTTATCCTTTTTATTTTCGTATTGCAGTTCATTGTGCTGTTTTTGTGTCAATCGGCTTTACAATGCCGTATTGTTTTTTTTGTTCGAGTTCTACAATACGATTCTCTAATGCCTTTATCTTCTTCTCTAACGCTGAAAAAATGATGTTTGCATCATTATCCTTATTGGGGCATGGGGTGCTTTCTGCACTTTCAGAAGGCGGAGGACAGCATGACTTGCAACTGTCATAACAACCGGACTGGGCACATGTACGATTCTCCAATGCGGTTATCCGCTGGTTGAACGAGGTTATTATGGGAGCTGTCAGATTGCCACCAATAGCGGCATTTCCTCCAACGTTCAAATTTTTATCAACCGTTAAATTATTCTTGATAAATCCGTCCTTGTCAACGACGAGATTTTCTCTTGCTGTGAGATTTTTTGTTGCTGTTACGAAATTTCCTATAACACCGTAAAAGGCACGCGATTCGTTCCCAACGTTAAACGCATTCGGCGCTGCAGGGACAATTCCACCGCCATACGCTGTATCTCCATTGATTATAATGCCGCTCATGGTTGAATCGCCTTTGACTTCCAAGTCTCCGGTCAGCGTCGATTTTCCCGTTACGTCAAGCTTTCCTTTCATGGTCGAATCGCCCGTCACCTCAAGTTTGCCGCCTATCTTTGCGTTTCGTTGAACGTCAAGATCCATGAAGTAGATACTCTTGAATCGAAGACTCGTATTTCCGATTGAAATAGAGTCGTTAGAAGAAGGCAATATATCCCCGCTTGTCTTTATCCCTCCTGTACCGGCATATATTTTATTAAACCGGAACTTGTCCTGCCCGTCCTCGTTGATGCCAAGCGTTCCCTTGTCGTCGGCAAATGGAAGTATTGAGCCATTTACGATAAAATTAATGAACTTGGAATCGGTCTTTAACTTTACAATATACTTTTCGATATTGTCGGAAAGAATAATCCCTTCCGCTCCCATTCGGGCTATAGCCATTTCAATTTCTTCGGAAGGCAGATTTTGCCCCTCCATCTTGACGGGAAAACTTCCTATCGCCAGACGGGTCGGAAGTATCTTTCTGGGAGGGTCAAGAGTTCCCCCCGCCTTCACGACTGGATATTTCCATTGCAAAGCCAAATCGTTCGTTTCCCTGTCGGACCGCAGGCGCATCTCGTCAATCTGCACGTAGGCGCCGGCGCCTCTGATTACCACGTCATCTTCAGTTTCTGCAACATCTCTCTTGACTTCTTCAGAGCCTGAAGGCGCGTCAAATGGGACTTCAGACCATATCGTATCGCCCGATGACGAGCCGGAGGAATTGCTCCCGTTTTCGCTCGAAATGCTTATCGATTGCGAAATGCCAACGTCTCCCACATACTTCCTGTTGCGAGGTTGTGAGGGGATTTGCGAAACTGCAAGAGACACGTTATTTGGTACAGCCATTATCTTCTCCTTCTTTTTGTCTCCGTTACTTCCGTTATCTTTTTCACGTCTTTTGAAAATCCGATACAGTTCAATCGCGTGAACCCCTCACGGTAGTCAATCTCGCATCCGTTGACAAGATAATACGTGTTGGCGTCACCGATTATGTATTGACCCTTTTTCGGATTCTTTTCATTCGTATTGTCGTACTTGCCGTACTGACAGCGCATCGAAATCGGATTTGACACTCCCTGTATATCGCAGTCGAATCGCTCGAATACTCCCGTATAATTTGAATGTATGGTGCAAACGAGAAGCTCCTCCATATGCAGCGTCTGTCCGGTGCGCGTAAACTTCGTGATGGGCGTTTTCCCTGTTTTATTTAACAGATTGGCTCTGCCCGTCGCCATTCCCTTGTCGTAATAGCTTGTCAGCATTACGGTGACATCGTCACAGTCGTTTTCGGCATTGATATTGATATGGCTGTTGAACACTACATCATCCGTATTCAGGGCTATTCCGTAATCGCCCTGTGCATTGAACTTTATATTGTTAATCAGTATTCCGTACATGTTCCTGCCGTCGTAATGATTCTTATCCTTGTAGCTGTCATCATGTCCGAACAGCTGGAACTTCTTGATCACGAACTGCGGATAACCCGTGAATGGTGGGGCGGGTATATTGATACCGTCATTCCGCTTTCCCTCCATGCTGTCGGTATCTACCGGTATGGACATCTTTACAAGAACGCAGCTTGCATCGCTCTTTTGCAACTTCTTGCCCGGCATGTGATACCAGTTGAGAACGCCTCCCGCACCTGTTTTCCAAGAGCCTTTTCCCTTTTGAGGGAAATCGTAGGAACACAACACGTTTCCATCATCATCTACAATATTGAAGGCT
>LBCX01000052.1 GCA_001657575.1 Bacteroidales bacterium Barb4 | reverse complement strand
TATAATATTTGCCATTTTAGTGCAATATTACATTGTGAGTTTTGTTTTGCTTGAACTCATTGTAAGAAACATTAAAAATTTGGCTATTAAGTTTTTCAACAATTGTCTCTGGCAGCTTGCCACTGTCCATTAATTTCAACAAATTGTCGTGAGAAATAACTACGACATCAGTATGTGGTATGGTCGCAAAGGGGACATATTGATTAGCCTTTATACTTTTAGCAACAGTGGAATCAGAAATAATAATATCATTCGAAGTCATTACGATAGGAGCCAGTAAAGTCCCAACAATTGCTGCAGATTTCATTATTTGTTTAACTTTTTTCATAGAGATTATTATATACATAAAAAACATAAATGTGTTGTACAAACGTTATACATATTTCTAATATGTAATGTAATGAAAAATAGGCAGAGGACACTCCGTGCCATGCCTATTTTTCTTAATTAACATCTATCAGAATCGTAATTGAAACCAATAAATTCACCCAAATTGCAGGCTGGGTGGAGGGATACTCCGTATTCCTCGATTGTATTATAGCACTGATATAAATGAAAAATCAAGTGATTAAGTAGTGTACATAATCAGCTTGATTTGTATGTAATTAGGAGCATCTTTCTATAAGACAGGGATTGAATTAATCAATTTGTCTTATAGAAAGGGAGGACGTCACCGTTTCTCCAGTCTGGTTTCACCAGATACATACTCCCGGGGCGATAGACACCACGAGAGTATCTATGCCGCCTTACAATCCTTACGAATTGTTTTGTAGTTTAGGGCAAATTGCTTTGCCATACGGGATGTATGTCTAACCTAACTACACACTTATTTTATTCCTTTTTCGAAAAATAACATATACTAAATATGTACGGGATGTATGTCTGAAACGAAGCGAAAGCTTCGTTTTTCATTTTAACAAATTGTGCATTTATGTATAATATATATGTAACTGTGGGATTATGTCTGACCGAGCAATCGGTTAAGTTCAATTAAGTTTAATACATGGGAAGGTAATGACAACGACACCCATTAAAATAAAGTCAGGTTCTCCTTAAAAATTCAAACAACGCATTGCTGCGTTGTTTGTTTTATTTTATCGCTTTGATACGACCGTGCTTTTCTAAAAATTCAATGTAATTCGACTTCGACATCATAAATCAATCGCCTGGTTTTTCAGACGCGTAGCGGTTGCGTTGAAAATTTCACTTGTCCTGACGGAAAGCTTCTCACTCCTCGTCTGATCAAGATTTAATCTTACTGACATCAAAATTAGTTGTTGTTTTTTTGTTTGACATAATTACCTCTTTCCGTGTTCTCACATGTATGATTCGATTTCACTAGCTCGGATTTGCACAAAGCTACGATAACTATCGCCGATTACCACTAAAGCTCTACCGTCTGGTGAAGTTTGAATAAATTCCGATTCATTCGAAGTTAAGCCACCAGTTTCTTTCAAAAGAATATTATACGAAGTGACGTCGGCAGATTTCATACGCAGTACAATGTGATATAAAGCTTGTTTAATGATATTTGAACCAACACCCATAAAGTCCGAAATGTTCTGTGTCGCTAAGATAAGAATACCTTTGTGGTGACGAATTTCACGCGCTAGCTGTTCTAAGGCGTTTAGCGCAATGGGATTATTCTCATTGATTAAACGGTGTGCTTCATCGACCACGATTGAAATTCAATTCATTTTTGTCGGTTCGGTAATACCGTAGTTTTTATCACGATTTTTGATTGATTCCATGTATAAGAAGTTAAATAACAAGAACATTTGCGCATTCAATTTCACCGGATCACGTTCTGTCAATTGGCTGGTATCAAAGATAATAAAATCGTCTTCATCAACATTTAATGTGGTGTGGCCATCTCATGTGCCACCATAAGCTCCTTCGGACACCATGTGCAGTAAGTCGACTATTTCACGTAGCATTGGATCTGTCTTATTTGCTTTGTGCTTGGCTTCAGCCATTTTATACAAGTCAGATAAGGTTGGCCATTTTTTATTGGGTGTTGCTTGTGGGTTGATATTAGGAATTTCAAACTTATGATAAAGTTCGATTACAAGCTCAGTGATGGCTCGAATAGTACTAGGGTCGAATTTTTGTGGTACCAAGATGTTTAGTCAACCAATAAAATCCATTGTCGACTGTTTTAGCGACTTTTGATCGCTGAATACTTGTAAAGGATTGATTAATCCTTCTTTACCAGATGACATGTCAATGACTCTGGATTTGTAGTAATTCATCGCAAAACCGTGATAGTCGCCCAAAGGATCGATTATGAATTGTTTGGTGTTGGTGCATTTCAACCAATTTAGTATTTTCGATACAGTGTAAGTTTTACCAGCACCAACCATACCGGCAACGGCGATGACGTTTGAATTACGCATACCAGATTCTTTTGTTTTAGGATCGAAGTAAAATGGATCAGCCGAATATACCTCGTCGCCTAGATACACACCGCGTGAATCAAATAGACCATTTGAGGCAAAAGGGTATAACGCAGCTAAAACATTGTTATTTGTCTCGTGCGGGGTTAATATCTTGCGACGTGTGTTTACATTTAGACTAAACAAGCTTGAAAAAGCTTCTTGTTGTGAATAAAATAAATCGTTAAGTCGATAACGGCGGGCTCTCATCTCTTTTTTGAAGTACTTTATAAGATCGCCAAGTTCTTCTTTCGAATCAGCACTTAATATAAATTGCATAGTCATATACCAAGGTTTGGCATAGCCACGCGCAATATCAGAGATGGAATCTTCTAAGATTGATTTATATTCTTCCATACTAACTTGAACAGATTCGTCCCGGATGGCTTTTCAGTTGATTTTAGTTTTGCTCTTCGCTTTGCGTAAATTTACTAAAACCTTTTCCTGATTAGCGGGTTCGATTGAAATAATCGATTGAACGTCGGTATAGTCACACCAGTCACGTCCCCATCCCGAGAATAAGAAACTTGGGCATTGTTTTACTTCGATTTGAGTAAAAAAGCGATCTTCGATACAATAGTAATCGTTATGAAATTTAATGTCATTGAAAGCCGAAAGGTTGATGCCACCTGCTTTAGATTTATCGAATCATAAGTTTTGGACACCATTACAGTTAATTTTATTTAAGCAATTAAATACCTTATCGATATCCTTGACTTCTTTAGCATCAAGCTTTGCAGATGAAAATGAACCTTTGATTGTTTGAATATCAGAAGCGTAATCTTTCTCTTCACCATAAATAAACATTAAGTACATACCTTTGTGCGTCGTACGGTTGGCACCAATATCTAAGTTAATGTTTGTGAAGTTGGTTAATTGGTTATCGATAATACCTTCGGTATCATCTTTTAATTTACTTTGGACACCACTAATATATTCGTTCATAGGTGTTACATCGATTTGCTCGTCGACGATTAATCATTTGTGACGCAACGATAACTTTAACCAGATTGGGGAAAGCATCGTAATCAATTGATTGCGTTCGCTACCGGTCATCAATGTAATATTAGGCCCAGTGATTTCTAATAAGCGCCCTTTGTAATTTTTACCGCCAGGTGCTTTGGTAATAAAAGTAATATCACCGGACACGTTAATCGATTCGATATTTAGATTTTTTAACAGCTCTTCTTTTTTTATTAAACGTTTGTTTACGTTGAAACGATAACGGTTAGTTTTTAAAAATAATTCCCAATTCTTAATGTTGCGCTTGTGATTGGTGTTGATCATTCAAAGCACAGAAATGGTAGTGAATGCTACAATAGCAGCAACAACGGCAATAGCGATGTAAAGTGAAATACTCTTTAGTGTGAAGAAGAACATTGTACCAAAGCCGCCACCGATGATTCCAAAAATTAGAATAACCCAAAGTTCTGAAAAACCACCAGTGCCAAATTTGGTCCAAAGAATGTGTTGCGTGTCTTTAGTAGGTTTGTTCTGTAAATAACTTTCTGGATTTTCAAATTTATTATTTTCCATAGTCCCTCCTATACGACAGCAACTTTTGCTGCGGTTTTAGCAATTTCTTTGGCGCCTTGCTTAGCAGCGGCTTGTCCAGCATTCTTGGCGGCGTTTCCAGCTGACTTAGCCTTAATAGATGCTGGTTTGGTACCCTTGGGTGGTGTTTTACCACCAGCCTTGGTTCCTTTGGCTCCAGACGAGCCTTTAGCGCCAGCGCCACCAGTCTTACCAGAAGCATTTTTTGCCTTGCTTGCTTGCTCGGCTGCATTTTGATGTTTTTCAACTGCGTTTTGCGCTTGCTTTGTGCGACGTTCGGCGTTCTTACCGGTACGAGCCACGCTTTCTGCAACGCGATCGTCTGACTTCATCGTAAAGTATTCTGGGATCTTGGTGTGCATCTTTCACATGACGATTGCACCAGCAATAACAGCGGCGATAATAAATAGACCACTATAAATTGATATAAATCCAACGTTGGATGCAATACCGGCCATGGCAGTAATTATTACCATATAAATGGAAAACATAAAGTAGAGTACAAAGACTGTAATGAAGCTAGCAATGATATCGTCTTTGATTGCTAAAGCACTTGCACCTTCGTCTTGCGGTCATTTTCCGAATGCACCAAAACTAACGATATAAAGTACAAAGATAGAAAAGTAGTTAAATAAAACAATGACAAGTCAGACAGCCATAATAATGACTGCTGCTAATTCGCCAATAAAACAAACTAATGGATCAAAATTAGGATCACCAGGATATGTATATGGAAACGTGCGCGGTTGAAAACCATCTCTAAACGAGGCATCAAAAATTGTTAAAGCTAAGTGATCCCCACCAAAATTGAGCGCCGACATTAAAGCCGATAGAATGGATACCATCAAACCACAACATCAAATAAATATTAGTGAGGCTGAGGCCATTGCAACTGCAGCAGCAATAATATTCGGTACTGTACTCCGACGGATATATTCGCCCTCATCAGCATTTTTAGCCATGGCTATTTTGATACCACGTACCGCAATAGCAATGAGAAATATGCCACCCATTATGGAAATTGACACTGCTAAAGCAGTACTAGTGCTAGTTGCGGTGATTAAGGCATTCATTATTCCAGCACCACCGACTGACATAAAAATGTCTTGCAGTCCATCAATGATAAAAAACATTGGAGTAGCAATCGCATCCCAAAACACAGTTTCTATTGCCCTAATAATAGCGCTAGTAATAGCATTCATAATTTTAGTTCACGGCCAAACTGTCCCAACTAAAGATTGTGATGAATCTGTTTTAGCAGCGGCATTAGCTGCTTGAACTGCACCGATTCCGTTTGAAAGGCCAATACCTATAGACACCAAAAGAACCACAAGTGCTACGCTCATTAAAATAATGATTAGCCATTTGACTGTTTTTTTAAAGTATCTGTCGCGGTTGCTTTGCCATCATTCGTTAAAGGCAACCGCTCCATAAACAAATTTCTTTTGTTTTATTTGATTCATTTATTTTTCTATCCTATGATCCTCAAGTGTGCGCAGTTGCAATAACAGCATTACCAACAACTAAAGCCAATACACAAATACACAAACCGATAATCGCATTCTTAATGTGTTTCTTGGCGTTAGCCATATCTTCCTCTTCGGTCGCTTTCGAAAGACGAACGCCGGCAACGGCAATAAAAATAATACAAATGATTGAACCTAATCCCATGACCGAGTTCAAAACAGCATATAAGATTGTTTGCAGATTGCTAGTGTCAGTGCTTGCACCTACCACCTTCGCAGCAAGATTTAATATTTCATTTAACATAAATTACACCTCCTCCCCATCGATTGACGATTGACTTTTATTTTCTAATTTTGTTTGTTCGAGATAATCTTCCATAACCGGGTCACTCAGCAATTGTTCTAAGTACTCAATTCGGTTTCCTAAAAAATCATTTGGCATTATTGGTTGTTTCGGTAAGGGAACAATTCCTTTGTGTTCAACTTGTCATTTCTCGTGTCACTTCTGTTTGCGAATGACTTGTCATGTTTTGTCGTCAGCATGCCTCACAACGTTGATGAGTTTCATTTTCCTTTTGACCTGGTTGATAGCCTTTGTCGTTTCGTTAACATCTTTATCAGTCGCTACTCGATCAATTTCAACTACACCTGTGCTAACCTTGTTGTTAGTTCTAAGATTCTCTTGTCGTGATGCGTCGTTTTTGTTGGGCTGAGATATAAACGCGCTACGTGCTTTAATGGTAATTGGTTTTTTCTGTTCAAGTGTTTCTTGCCTGTCTTCGACTTTGGTATTAGCTTTAACTTTAAAATTCTTTACATCAGCATAATCGATCATAATTGCTTCTTTGGTAGCGGTCGGTTGGCCTTTTTCAATTTGCACAACGAACGCAAAGTGGTCAGGTAATTTCTTAATGATGCTAGGGTGGTGGACAATCGATTCGGTTTTTCTAATGGTACCTTTGGTAGAAGCTTCGCCATCTTCGGTCATGATGGTTTTCGCAGTGTCTTCGATGGTGCCGAATAAGCTTGCTAATCATTCTGAACCTTCGTCTTCCATCACACGATGAATAATACGAGTATTACAGTTGCCTAAAATGCGGGATGCGAATTCGCGTGAAATGTTAGTCAAGTTAGAAATGGTTTGCATTGAAAGAACAACATTTACACCAAACGAACGACCTTGCTCCAGTAATGTGGCCATATCCATTGTGGCAAATGAACCAAACTCATCGAATAACGCCATTAATTGGCGACCGGTGTTCTTGACCGTGCGTACGTTTTGTTTAAGATCGGTAATAAACATACGCGCCACACGGGCGTTATCGATTGGGTTGCCAAGAATATCTAAATTGAATAACAAAATGGTCTTGCGTTTGGATTGTATAACATCTTCTAATGTTCTACCATTCTTCCAACTCAATCGGTCGTTGTTCGGATCGAGATTGGCCATTAACTTAAATGTATTACGTGCGAGATTCCATTGAGTTTGAATTTCTTTATTCTTCCACATGCTAATAATTTCAGCATTCTGACGTTCTTTTTCGACTGGTGAAAGTTTTTTATTATTAGCCACAATATTGGTAATACCAGTTTGGCTAGACTGAGCATATAGTTGCCCAAAGTCAATTGGTAAATTAGCATCAATGAATGTCGAAACAATTAATTGCACAACACGTTTAGTGATTTCTTTATAGTGTAAAGAATCGGATTGTGTTGCTTCCGCGTTGGCATATCTTTCGATTTCCATAATCATAGCAGTAACGTATTCAGCAGATTTGTTCTGAAATAGACTGTAATTGAAATTGTGACGTTTGCTACTTGGTGACCAAAGTAAGAAGTCGTAACCGTTATTTTTTGCTAGTGTATATAAATCATCCTCGGCTTCTTGATCGCCTTTACCATTCACGAAAACTAAATTCTTACCAGCGGCGACAGCTTCTTCGGCGAAAAGTTCTAAAGTATTTGTTTTACCAGTACCGTTTGTTCCAAATACACCCACACCGCGCGTTAATGAATCTGGTGAGATGATGACGTGCTCTTTACGGCTCAAGATAACACCAGCTTCTCCTGAATCGATTTTGATTAAACTTAATGTTTCTAAAACACGCTGATATTGTTTGATTGAATAATTACGATGCGTCACGAAATGTCATAAGTCAGTTCAAAAACCGGTTTTTTGCAGCATTTGGGAAAATTTACTATCTTTTTGTAGGGTGACTTTATTTTGCTCAGTAATGTACTTGGTTAATTTGTTTTCGCGGATGTGGTGTACGAAGATAACAATGGCGGTCCAAATAACGATGGTTCACAAGAAGAACGCAATATATGATCACAGAAAGGTAATTAGGTTTTGAAAATCAAACCATAAGTGGCTGGTAGATAAGAACACTGTAAACCAGACGGCAGCGATAATTGCCAATAACTCCACAAGCAAACCAAGTCCTAAAATCACAATAGAGCGTGTTTTACGCGATTCAGGATACAAGGTGGTACTTTCCCCCTGATTGTTCGTTTTTGTGAGTTTAACGAGCTTTATAGTGGTCATGGACCTTAGAATTGGGATTAGTATTACTCACGCGATTAGTACGCCCATGATAAATGGTAAAAATACTAAAATGCCGATGATTCCGATGATTAAATCGAAACCGACGTCTTCGCTTTTGTGCTTTTCTTTTTCTTTTTTTGCCATTCTATTCCTTATGAACTCTCTCTACTCTGGATCAGGGAAGCACGTCACATCAACTGCACCAACGATCGAACATTGAATTTTTTGACCCATTTTATTTTTGAATGTGCCATCAACGTGAATTTCAGCATAACCGTTGGCTACTTGAACGATTTTGTAAGTGTTAGCAGCGATTTGTTCTAATGAGATAACGCTTTCGCTTTGTTCTAACGAGATTGTGTATTGAATATTAGTGACGGTTTTGTCGATCACTCCGATGGTAAATTGGACAACATCTGTTTCGTTAACTATGTTAAATTCCGGATGCACGTCATTGACTTCTACAAAATAAAATGTAAAGTCTTTAAGACTATTGAGTGCACACGAGCCTGCCAAAACTACTGGCGTAGCTATAGCAGTAGCTAACCCCAAATTAATCCCTAATATTTTTAGCAGCTTTGATTTTTTCATTATTTCCTTTTTTTGTTATTACCCAACACGAAATATTCATTAACGCCACAAATTAAACATCCGGCGGCGCCGAGACTTAAGAAAATAAAACCAACAATGTCGATTGCGCTTCCCCAGGTATCACGTTCACTGATGGCGATACCAACGAGAATTATTCCTGTGATTAACAAAATAAAGCTAATGCAGAAGATAAATACAAATTTATTCATAAATTTTTTCATAGTTTTTACTCCTCGATTTTGATGGGTTGCGCGTCACCGACTTTAACTCTTGACATGGGCGATTGTTCTACTCGTTCAACAGCTGACTTTGGTTTTCTTATTAGCGTGACGATCAAGAGTGATAACCCAGTTGCCAGAAAAATAACAGCTAAGAGTGTAAACGCTCACATTGCTAAGCCAGCATATTGATAAGTAGCAAGAAACATAATACCTAGGATAAGCAATGAAATACCTCATATGATTTTTGTTTTAAATTTTCGTGGTTTAAATTTTAATTTCATGTTTTATCCTTTCTTCTCTTG
This sequence comes from Bacteroidales bacterium Barb4, assembly GCA_001657575.1. Taxonomy (GTDB): domain Bacteria; phylum Bacteroidota; class Bacteroidia; order Bacteroidales; family Tannerellaceae; genus Barb7. The sequence continues at coordinate 4,298 of LBCX01000052.1, read as the reverse complement.
TTCATCTTTCTTGCGTTCAAACTCTTTCTTCGCTAAGGCACTCTTTGAATTTGACATTCCTTTTCAAATAGCGAACCCACCAAGACCAGCGATGCCTACACCACCAACCGCACCTAATGAAATTCAAAGCGCGTTTAGATTTTTCTTAGGATTATCGTCCGGTTTAGTTTGAGTTACGGTGATTAAGATTGGCGAATTAGAAGTCGAAGCTGAACCACAATCGGCTCAAACTGTGAAGTTGGATTCGATATTCATATCGTCTAGTGCGACGAAGTCGATTTCGTAATAGTTGAAAGTATCATCGCTGCCGTCAGATTTGACGGTGGCTGTGATGTTGTCTGGTAAAATGTTTACTTGGTTATTCCATTGATAAGTTCAATTAATCAATTGTGAACCCTGGTTTTCGACTTTAGCTTTAGCAACTACGGTGTCGCCTTTTTTGCAAATTGTTTTAGCGCCGTCAGAAGAAACTCATAGCTCGATGGTTTTGTTGAAATCATCAGTTTCCGCCATTAAATCTTCTGGTGTTGGTGTGAAACCGCCACTTATGGTATGCTGCAAAACAACAGAATCAATGTTAAAATTTGTTTTTAAAATACCACGTTCATCATCCTGAGTAATAAAAGATATGTTGTGCAATGATGTGTTGAATTGAGATTGCGTCATATTAACAGAATAGCAATATATTTTTGTTGGGTCATCGACTGAATCGTTATATTTAATTAAATTATTTTTTAAATAAAATTCGTCGACTTCAGATGGTTCTTTGTCTGGGATTGCATAACCAGTAATTGGAGCGATGGATGTAGGGATAGCAAAGCTACGATCAGTGCCATCACCTTTACTATCGTCTTTACAAACAAAATCGATTTCCAAACCACCATGAGAATCGTCTGCGTGTATTACCATTGTTGAAGAATTAACCAAATCATCAATATCCACACCAGTATAGCTTTCGTCCACTTTAACAAAAGATTTCCAAGTGAAATCATTGACAGTACCAATTGCTTCACCTTCAAAACTTCCAACTTGAACTTGTCCGGCATTAAGATATTGAATGATTTGTGATGGTGTTTTGCAATACAAAAAATCTTTAAATGCATTCCATTTATCCGATAGATCATTCCAATTATTAGCACCAGTCGGGTACGAGACACCTTGATAAATCTCATTACCTAAGCTACCATCAACAATATCGAGCATTGTGATATCTAACAATACCGGAACCTGGTAATTAAAATAATTAATTGAATTCCCGTCCAACGTAAATTCTTGTCCGGCGTCAAACAGCGCCAATGGCTCATTAATCGAGAATGCGCCAAACCCTGTTGGAGAAATGTTTGAGCGGAGTTGATAAGACGCGCTTTGACCTAAACCAACTGGATAAGAATTCAAAAACAATTTACTTGTAGTGATGTTTTTGTCATCTATAGTTAAATCATTTAATGTAATTTGCTTTGAAGTTTGTCCTTGATCTATGCCGTTCACTTGAGCATCATATATTAATGTGTAGTCTAAATCCTGACCAAGCATATGATTTATAATTTCTGGAAAATTATTAAGTTTAAAGGATGATGAAGGGTCGATGTTGTATGAATAATTAATTGCATCTGTATATCATTCTAGCTGAGGAAGCCCATTGAGATAATTTTGAAAAGAAACAAAATCTAATTTTGATTTTGTAAATAAAATTCGATCGAGGTCGTATTCGGCATCATCAAGATATTGATTAAGGATCAAACCATCGGGGTTCCATTGTGAATTAGAATTCGGAATGACATAATTAAGACTTAAGCTTTGGTCAACGTTAATAATTTTACCGCTTAGTATTGCAGCGTTAACGGCATCTATTTTGTCTTGTGTCCAAGACTCTGGTTTAGATTGGTCTCCATTAGGATGGGCAAATTGAGAAATTGATTGATTATTTGACCAATTTTCTCCGCCTCAGTGTCCGTCGTTAGCCTTAATACCAGACACTTCATTTTTTAAAGTATCCCAATACATTAAAGATGAAGCAATATAATCGGTATTCAATTTAATTTTAAAATGTGTATATAATCCTTCTCCAATATTTGGATCAACATCAATATAAGAATTTGGTTTATCCACTATTAATAATCTATTTTTATCAAAAGACGAATAATCTATTTGACCATTAAAATTAATAATGACAGGATTCACTGTGGCGAAAAAAACTGATTTCTCAATGATTTGAGTATCATTATTTGGCATGTCTTCTGTTTTGCTAGGGCAAGATGCGTGCAAACGTAACTGAGAATCTGCGGCAGTAGATTGAATAATAGAAAAAGCACCACCGTTATCAATATTAAACATTATAGTACTTCAAAAATTATATGTATAAAACGATATGTTATTGTTAACCATTGTTGGGACTATTTCATCAGGATATGACACATCCAAAATGTTTCCGACAGCATCAAGTGGATATTTTTCTGTACTATTGACGTAATATGCACCAAAATGTAATTTACCCGCAGATTCATAATTTTCTATATGAAATGTTAAATTTTTAACTAAACCAACATTTATTGCATTTTCAACGCTTCAATCGCCTATGGGATTTGTATAACATATCGCTGCAGTATCAACATCACAAGATATATAACTTTGATCGAAGACTTGTCAAGAACCTGCACAATATAACCCTGCTTCCATAAAATTCCATGGTTTGTAGCCCGCCGATTTATCTTGGTATACTAAATCATAATATGACTTCGCTTTAAATGTTGTCCATTGCACACTAATATTTGTAGTTTGTTTAGGATTTGTTTTGCTTATTTCATTAGTGGCGTTTGAAATGTACAAAGTGCCCGCGAAAATCAAGCTGGTCATGGGTAACGTCGCCATCAAAGGTATTAAGGTTTTTAATTTCATAGTTAGTCCTTTCGTAGTTTGCTTTCTAGTTTTTGGATAGTTTTTTCTCTACTGGGCATATACCATGCTGGGATTTGTTCTGGATCGACTGAATGTTTTTTAGCCCAGCAAGCTTTGCGGTATTCGTTAAATTCAGGAATGGTCATTGATTTAAGGTTGTTAAGCGTTGCCATAAACGTTTCTTTACGCTTTGCGTTGGTGGGATTTGGTTTGAGTTCACCTTTTAAAAATGATAGGTATGTTGCTTTATCTTTCATAAACCATTCAGGTATGGCGTCTGGCTGCATTGGATTGTTCTTTTTTCGTTGTGCTCATTTTTCAATGCGTAATCGAAAGAATTGATCATCAGTTAGAATTTGGATGCTCGCGATGAGTTTTTTGTTTGCTTTAACCATTATTTTTGCTCCTTAACATTCCAAGGCTTTTTATTATTTGATAGATCACGAACGAATCTGCGACTGCATAGTATATTTAATTATAATACTAAGTATTATATATATTACATGATTTTAGGATTGAATGAATTTCCTGATCTAAGTAATAAACAAATTAAAATTTAATCAAATTGATGTTTTTCGTATTATGTGATATTATTAATTTACAAAGGGTTTGTGCTAACATTTTAAAAACACTGGTTTTGTCGCCAGTGTTTTTGTTTATAACGAAGGGCGGATATAAGTTTGTCGGCTTATATCTTTTGTTATTAGCACATTTCATTACTTTTTAACTGTTGTGACTAGCAACAATGCTACAAGTAATATTAAGAATATCTCCATAGGAGGACTCCTAATTTCTATGAGAAGGGGATACCTCCTCACAAAGGATTTGTGCTAACAACAAGGATGCCCAATATGTTTTGACACATATTTCTCCCGCACCGCGATCCATACTCCGTATGGCGGTGCGGAAACATTATAACAATTAAACAATAAACGGATCAATGTCACCGATGAGTTTTTCGATTTCAGCAACAAACATTTTGTATTCAAAAAAAGACATTACTTCATTGTTGAGAAAATTTGTGAATTTGACAATGTGACGTTTGGGGACAAATCATTGTACAGCATCGTATAGTTTGTTGTTTATACTGGTGCCGATACGCTGCATAACACTAGTGTCATCACCAGATGTGTAATAAGTCGGCTTCGACTTCATATGCAATTCTACTTCACTAGCAACCGTCTGACCATCTTTGCTGATAAAGAGAAAATCCGGCATCCTGATAGGTACGCGTTGCTCGTGTGGCTTAGGGATGAAGTTTTCTCACTTAGATAAGTGTTTAATTTCACGCGGGGTGAAATATTTGTCATCTGCTAAGTGCAGACTTTTGATAATCCGCAAGCAGATCGTGTTATGGTTTAAAGTAAAAATATGAGTGCGATTAATTTTGGGGCAGACCCACT
>LBCX01000311.1 GCA_001657575.1 Bacteroidales bacterium Barb4 | reverse complement strand
GCTTCGTCTCTAAGGACTAAGGCTTCGTCTCTAAAAACAAGCGCTTCGTCTCTAAAGAATAAAAAATCTTACCCCTGTCTTACCCCTGACAGGGTTTGAAACCCTGTTAGGGGTTTACGGAAGGGGCAACAGGGAGTCCTGCAAGGACGCCGGATTTCAGCCCGACGTGAAACGTCGGGGAATGTGGGGTTACGGAATGATACCGTCACAGGCGTTTACGGTTGCGTAACACAGGTTAACCATTCATCGTTAATCATTGTTGCAGGATAATTCGTTCCTTTGCCCCCTCGTAATTTTGGCGGATACACCGTACACTTAAATCAACTTTTTGCCGCATGGTAAAGAAAAAAAATACACCGGATACAACACGAACGGAAGGTAAAGGAGGCGGTAAAGGTCTGTTTGGAAGCCTGAAAGAGACTCTGACCAACGAGCGCACCGCTTATATCACCGGTTTGCTTGTCTGCCTGCTTGTGATTTATGCGGGGCTTGCCTTTCTCTCCTTTTTCTTCACGGGAAGTGCCGACCAGAGCGAGATAGAGAATGTTCCCCTGTCCGATTTGGTAATCAATCAAGGCTCGGTGGAGAACTGGACGGGGGTGCGGGGGGCTGTCCTTGCCGACCTTTTTATGAACCGCTGGTTTGGCATATCTTCCTTTATGATACTTGTTTTCTTCGGGACGCTGGGGGCGAGGCTGATGAGGCTTACCCGCGTTTCGCTGCTGAAACGGTTTTTGTTTTGTGCCGCCGCGCTTGTCTGGGGGTCGGTCTTCTTCGCCTTCGCTTTCAGGACGGGATATGAAGACAGCTTTATCTATCTGGGGGGGAGGCACGGATATGTCATTTCCAACCTGCTGACCGGCAACATCGGCATACCGGGGGTTGTTCTCCTGCTGACCGGCTCATTCCTTGTTATCGCCGTCTGTACGAGCCGCCGCACCGTTCCTTTTCTGCAACGGTTGTTATCCTTCGCATGGCTGGGCGGTCTGTTCCGCCGGACAGCGAAAGCCTCCGGCAGCATTTCCCGCCTGAAGAAAACAGGAGATGAAAAGGATAAAGAAGATGAGGGGGAAGGGGAAAAAGAAAATCCGAAAGAGCCGTCCGATGTCGCCGCCGCTGATGATGATGCGGAAAAAGGGTATATATATAAGGATAACGAGGGCTTTGAAATAACCGTCCCCCGCGATGAAGAAGAATACACACCGCCCGCCGAACCGGCTGACTTTGCCGAACCGGAAGAGCAGCAGCCTTTTCCCCCTAATCCTTCCGCCGACGATGAAGAGCCTTTCGACGAGACCGAACTCGGCGAGTACGACCCCAAGCTCGACCTCTCCAACTTCCGCAACCCAAACATTGACCTGCTGAAAAAATACGACGTCGGCGAGCATCAAATCGACATAGAGGAGCAAAACGCCAACCAGCGGAAAATCAAGCAGACTCTTGAAAACTTCAACATAAGCATTTCCTCCATTAAAGCCACTGTCGGGCCTACTATCACACTGTACGAAGTAGTCCCCGATGTCGGCGTGCGTATCTCCAAAATTCGCAACCTCGAAGATGACATTGCCTTGAACCTGTCCGCCTTGGGCATCCGTATCATCGCGCCCATGCCGGGCAAGGGGACAATCGGTATCGAAGTGCCCAACAAAGACCCGCAGATTGTGTCCATGCAGTCCATTCTTGCCTCCCGCAGGTTTCAGGAGACAAAGTTCGACCTTCCCGTAGCACTCGGCAAGACAATTACAAACGAGATATTCATTTTTGACCTTTGCAAAATGCCTCACCTGCTCGTAGCTGGAGCCACAGGACAGGGCAAGTCCGTCGGACTGAACGCCATCATCACCTCGCTGCTCTACAAGAAGCATCCGTCAGAATTGAAGTTTGTTCTGGTTGACCCCAAAATGGTGGAATTCAGTATCTACTCCGAAATAGAACGTCACTACCTCGCCAAGCTGCCCGACTCGGACAAAGCCATCATCACCGACTTCACCAAGGTAATCCACACGCTCAACTCGCTCTGCATAGAGATGGACGACCGTTACGACCTCCTGATGAAAGCCCACACGCGAAACATAAAGGAATACAACGACAAATTCCGCAGCCGCCGCCTGAATCCTGAAAAGGGACATCGTTACATGCAGTATATCGTTGTCATTATCGATGAGTTCGGCGACCTCATCATGACGGCGGGCAAGGAAATCGAACTGCCCATTGCCCGCATCGCCCAGAAAGCCCGTGCCGTAGGCATTCACATGGTTATTGCCACGCAACGCCCGTCCACCAACATCATTACCGGTACGATTAAAGCCAACTTCCCCGCCCGCATCGCCTTCCGCGTCTCCTCCATGATAGACTCGCGCACCATTCTCGACTCGCCCGGAGCCAACCAGCTTATCGGTCGCGGCGACCTGCTCTTTTCTCAGGGCAGCGAAATGACCCGTGTACAATGCGCCTTTATCGACACGCCGGAAGTGGAACAGGTATCCGCCTACATTGGCGAACAAACCGGCTTCGCCACTGCCCACCTTCTGCCCGAATACACCGCCGAAGGCGACGGCGACAAATCCAACGCCGTCGATATGTCCGACCTTGACCCTCTGTTTGCCGACTCCGCCCGCCTGCTCGTCATTCAGCAGCAAGGTTCCACCTCCCTCATTCAACGCAAATTCTCCATCGGCTACAACCGTGCCGGTCGGCTGATGGATCAGCTGGAAAAAGCCGGCATTGTCGGGCCCTTTGAGGGCAGCAAGGCGCGCCAAGTCCTTATTCAGGACGAGCATACGCTGGAACAGAAGCTGGCGGCGATTAACGGGTGAGCATTACGGTTTCTTATACAGGTCTTTTTCAAGAAAAGCCGCATAATACCAAATACCTTAGGAGATTAAACATACAAAACAGTAACCCTGACAGGGTTTCAAACCCTGTCAGGGATTTACGGAAGGGGCAACAGGGAGTCCTGCAAGGACGCCCGATTTCAGCCCCACATGGAGCGGAGCGGAATGTGGGGTTATGCGGAATGTGGGGTTTACAGACGGATACAATCCAATAAAGCCCTGAAAGGGCGATACAAAACGCAAATGATGGTTTACAATGCAATACATATTCGGTCGTCCTTGCAGGACTCCACCGTGTCGCCCTTTCCGTAAACCCCACATTCCGCTCCGCT
>LBCX01000310.1 GCA_001657575.1 Bacteroidales bacterium Barb4 | reverse complement strand
CGCGGGGGATTTGTATAAGGTGTCGGCAGACGGCGGCGAGGCGCAGCGGCTGACGTCGCACGCGGGCTATGAGATGTTCCCCCGCTTCTCGCCGGACGGGAAAACGATTGCCTTTACCGGACAGTATGACGGGAATACGGAGGTGTTCACCCTGCCCGTTTCCGGCGGAGAACCCCTGCGGGTGACGTACACCGCTACCAATATGCGGGACGATCTGGGCGACCGTATGGGCCCGAACAACATGGTGATGACATGGCATCCCGACGGGCAGCGCATCGTTTACCGCAACCGCATCAGCAGCAGTTTCGACGGCAAATTGTACCTCGTGAGCAGGGACGGCGGTCTTTCCGACGTAATCCCCCTGCCCGAAGGCGGTTTTTGCAGTTATTCTCCCGACGGGAAGCAGCTGGCTTACAACCGCGTGATGCGCGAGTTCCGCACGTGGAAATACTACAGGGGCGGCATGGCTGATGATATTTGGATTTACAACGCGGACAAACAGACGGTGGAAAACATTACCGCCAACGAGGCGCAGGATATTATCCCCATGTGGATTGGCGATGAAATCTTCTTTCTCTCCGACCGCGACCGCACAATGAATATTTTCGTGTATAACACAAAGACGAAGCGGACGGACAAGGTGACGGACTTCACCGCCTACGATGTGAAGTTCCCAAGTTCGCACGGCAACACCATCGTTTTTGAGAACGGCGGCTATATCTATAAGATGGATGCCGCAAGCAAACAGCCGGAAAAGGTGCCTGTCTTCCTTGCTTCCGATAATGTGTACGCCCGCAGCGAGATAAAGGACGGGGCAGGGTATGTGAAGAGTGCCTCCCTTTCTCCCGACGGCGTGCGGATGGTTGTGACTGCCCGCGGCGAGGTGTTTGACCTTCCCGTCGATAAGGGTGTGACTAAAAACATCACCCGCACGCCGGGCGCACACGAGCGCAACGGACAGTGGTCGCCCGACGGGCTTTCCATCGTCTATATATCCGATGAAACGGGGGAAACGGAATTGTTTCTCCGTTCTGCCGCAGGCGGCGACCCCGTTCAACTGACAAAGAACAACGACACCTATATCCGCTCCTTCAAGTGGAGTCCCGATTCCCGCAAGGTTCTCTATTCCGACCGGAAAAACCGCCTCAACCTGCTGGATGTGGCGAGCCGTACAACGACGACAATCCTGCAAGACCCGCATTCCGAGATAAACGATGCGAACTTTTCGCCGGACAACCGTTGGCTGACTTACTCCCGCACCGCCGGCAATCAATATTCCATCGTCTATGTCTATAACCTGGCGGATAAAAGGGAATATCCCGTGACGGACAAGTGGTACGACTCCTCTTCCCCCGTTTTCAGCACGGACGGGAAGTATCTTGTCTTCGCTTCTTCCCGCGATTTCAACCCTACTTACGGTTCTACGGAGTGGAATCACGTTTATAACAACATGAGCGGCGTATATCTTGCCTTGCTGTCGAAAAGCACCCCTTCCCCCTTGCTGGAGCAGGATGCCGAAGCCGGAAAGAAGGACGAGGCGAAGAAGGACGAGGCGAAAAAAGAGGAGGGAAAGGACAAAACCAAAGCCGCCGAGCCGGTGGCTCCCGTTGTTTTCGATCCGGAAGGCATCGGCAACCGCATTATCAGGCTGACGGGCGAAGGCAGCCGCTTCGGCAACTTCTATTCCAACGGGAAGAAGGTCTGGTATTCCTCCCGCGACGGCATGAAAGCTTACGATTTGAAAAAGCAGAAGGAAGAGGATGTCGTTACGGGTGCCTTTATGACGGTTGCGCCGGGCGGCAAAAAGGCTCTTTTCTCCAAACACGGGGAGTATTACGTGACCGATGTGCCGCAGGGCAAAGTCGAGCTGAAAGATCCCGTCAATCTCTCCAACATAAAGATTCCGGTGGATTATTCCAGGGAATGGGCGCAGATATTTGACGAGGCATGGCGTGCCTATCGCGACGGGTTCTATTTGGAAAACATGCACGGGCTGGACTGGAAGGCTGTCAAGAGCAAGTATGCCGTTCTCCTGCCTTATGTAAAGACCCGTCTGGATTTGAACTATGTCATCGGCGAGATGATTGCCGAACTCGGCTGCGGTCATGCCTACGTCAATCCCGGCGAAACGGAGCGTCCGAAGCGGATACAGACCGGTCTGCTCGGTGCCGAAGTATCCCGCGACAAAAGCGGCTTCTTCCGCTTGGAAAAGATATTGCAGGGGGAATCGTGGAGCAGGGAATTGCGCTCGCCGCTGACCGACCCGGGCATTGAAGCGAAAGAGGGCGAGTTTATCGTTGCTATTGACGGCGTGCCGACCAATACGGTCAAAGACCTTTACGCCCTGCTGACGGGCAAGGCGAATGTCCCGACCGAACTGCTTATCGGCGACAAGCCGCAACTGCCCGGTGCCCGCAAGATTGTTATCAGTCCCCTGACGGAGGAATACTCTCTCTACCATCATCAGTGGATAAAGGAGAACATCCGCAAGGTGGACGAAGCCTCCAACGGTCGCATCGGCTATATCTACATTCCCGACATGGGTGTGGAAGGTCTCAACGAGTTTTCCCGCTACTTCTACCCGCAATTGGACAAGGAAGGTCTCATCATTGACGACCGTGCCAACGGCGGCGGCAACGTTTCCCCCATGATACTGGAACGCCTCGCGCGGGAGCCTTACCGTCTGACCATGCGACGCGGGTCTTCGCTGACGGGAACCATACCCGATGCCGTGCAGGTCGGTCCCAAAGTCGCCCTCATCAACAAGTATTCCGCTTCCGACGGCGACCTGTTCCCGTGGGGCTTCCGTGCGCTCGGTTTGGGCAAACTCATCGGCACCCGCACGTGGGGAGGTATTATCGGCATCAGCGGTTCGCTGCCTTACATGGACGGCACCGACATCCGTGTCCCCTTCTTCACCAGCTACGACACAAACGGCGAGTGGATGATCGAAAACCATGGCGTTGATCCCGACATTCTTGTGGACAACGACCCTCTCCGCGAGTGGAAAGGCGATGACCAGCAGCTGACCCGTGCCATCGAAGAGGTGATGAAGGAACTCAAAGACCGTAAGCCGCTTCCTCCGGTGCCTGCACCGCGTGTCTGGAATAAATAACGGGAAAGCCAAAAGCCATTTACGAAATAATTAAGGTAATTATATATCAGTTTAC
>LBCX01000051.1 GCA_001657575.1 Bacteroidales bacterium Barb4 | reverse complement strand
GAAATCCGTTATTGCATCAGCGATGAAGAGGGCATGAACGCAAGTTGTTTCAATGCCCCGGTCAGAGGGCATTGGGGCATTGAAAATCAATTGCACCGGCATTTGGACGTAACATCCAGGGAAGATGTCTGCAGGGCAGGGAAAGTACATGCAGCTGAAAATCTCTCGACAGTGAGAAAACTTGCCTTGCAAATCATCAGGGAACAAACCGATAAACTTAGCCTTAAGAAACGAAGGCTTAATGCGGCTTACAACATTGAGTATTTGAAAAAACTGATTACTTAATTTCGTGCGTTTGCCCTGGCCATGCACAGGAATCCTCCCACCGTTTCATTTCTTTTAGTACATTTGTCGGCTTTTTGAAGTGCAACGACAGTAACAGACTAAAACGAGAAATAATACATGAGCGAAGAGATTAAGAACGCATCCGCCGAATACTCGGCAGAGAGTATTCAAGTGCTTGAAGGATTGGAAGCCGTGCGCAAAAGGCCTGCCATGTACATTGGCGACATCAGCGAAAAGGGACTTCATCATTTGGTTTACGAGGTCGTGGATAACTCCATTGACGAGGCGTTGGCAGGTCATTGCAAGAACATTGATGTATTTATCAACGAGGATAACTCGGTGACCGTCATTGATGACGGGCGCGGCATTCCGGTCGATTTCCACGAGAAAGAAGGTAAATCGGCGTTGGAGGTGGTGCTCACGGTGCTCCATGCCGGCGGTAAATTCAACAAGGAAAGCTACAAGGTGTCCGGCGGTCTGCACGGTGTGGGGGTTTCCTGCGTGAATGCGCTGTCCACCTATCTGAAAGCTGAAATACGGAGGGACGGGAAGGTGTATATGCAGGAATATTCCTGCGGCAAGGCATTGAACGAGATAAAGGAGACGGGCGAGGTCAGCACCGCTACGGGGACGACCATCACGTTCAAGCCGGACAGCTCCATCTTCATTGTGACTGAATACCGATATGACATATTGGCAAACCGCCTGCGTGAATTGGCATTCCTCAACGCCGGCATCACCCTGCGCCTGACCGACCGGCGGGTGCCGAACGAAGCAGGCAGTTTCAAGACGGAAATCTTCCGTTCGGAAGAAGGTTTGAAAGAGTTTGTCAATTACATTGACCGTTCCAAAGAAAAGCTCATACAGGACGTTATCCACATCATAACCGAAAAGCAGGGCATACCGGTGGAAGTGGCGATGACCTACAACACCTCTTATAATGAGAGTGTCTTCTCGTATGTGAACGACATCCATACCATTGAAGGGGGTACGCACCTTGCCGGCTTCCGCCGCGGTCTGACCCGCACGTTGAAGAAATACGCGGAAGACTCCAAGATGCTGGAAAAGGCGAAGGTGGAAATTCAGGGTGATGACTTCCGCGAGGGACTGACAGCCGTCATATCCATCAAGGTGGCAGAGCCTCAATTTGAAGGGCAAACCAAAACAAAGTTGGGCAACAACGAGGTTATGGGTGCTGTCGATATGGCTGTGGGCGAAGCCTTGGGCAACTATTTGGAAGAACATCCGAAGGAAGCGAAAATCATTGTGGACAAGGTGATTCTGGCGGCGCAAGCCCGTCAGGCTGCCCGCAAAGCCCGTGAACTCGTGCAACGCAAGTCGCCCCTCTCCGGCGGCGGACTGCCGGGCAAGCTGGCAGACTGTTCGTCAAAAGATGCCGCCGCCTGTGAAATATTCCTTGTCGAAGGAGACTCCGCCGGCGGTACAGCCAAGCAGGGGCGCGACAGGAACTTCCAAGCCATCCTCCCTCTTCGCGGCAAGATACTGAATGTAGAGAAGGCGATGGATCACAAGATGTTCGAAAGCATTGAGATACAGAACATCTACCGTGCCCTGGGCGTCACCATCGGCACGCCGGACGACCCGAAGGGCTTGAATCTGGAGAAGTTGCGCTATCACAAGGTAATCATCATGACCGATGCCGACGTGGACGGAAGCCACATTGCCACACTGATACTGACCTTCTTTTTCCGCAAAATGTGCAGCCTGATTGAAAACGGCTATGTCTATCTCGCCACTCCCCCACTCTACCTTTGCCGGAAAGGAAAGGCGGAAGAATACTGCTGGACGGAACAGCAGCGGCAGTCCTTCATTGACCGCCATGCCGCCGGCAACGAGAACCAAGTGCACACACAGCGTTACAAAGGTTTGGGCGAAATGAATGACCATCAGTTGTGGGATACCACCATGAACCCCGAAAACCGCACCTTGAAGCAGGTGACCATTGACAGTGCCATCAACGCCGACAACATCTTCTCCATGCTCATGGGCGAAGAAGTGGAACCGCGCCGCGAGTTTATCGAGGAAAATGCCACGTATGCAAACATAGATGCTTAATTTTTGTATGTTTGCACCCTGTTTTCAGGCACAGATTACGCTGATTACACTGTTAAGATCTTCACTGTGTAATCAGCGTAATCTGTGCCTAATCAATTATCCCATCATCCAACAGCAAGATGTTTAAAGAGAAGACGATTGTATATACCTCCGGAACATTTGACATGTTCCACTACAATCATCTGCGGATGATTAATTACGCCCGTGCCTTGGCAGACCTGTTAATTGTCGGAGTCAGCACGGACGAATTGGTCTCCTCTTACAAAGCCGCGCCCATTATCCCTTTCAACGAGCGGTTGCAGATTATCGAGGCTCTCAAAACGCCGGATATTGTCATACCCCAGCATACGCTCGACCATACGGAAATTGTCAAGAAGCTCAACATTGATGCCTTTGTCGTAGGCGATGACTGGTTCGGGAAATACGATTACCTGAAAGACTTGAACGTGCAGGTTTTTTATTTCCCTTATGGCACAGGCGTTTCCTCCACAAACCTCAAGAAGACCATTCACGACTCCTACGAGGATACGCTTCACTCCCAACGCCGGTCAAAACCGAACACCGTCAAAGGTCTCGCAGGGGAGTAACAACCGCAACGTATGGAGAACTGTGTTTGCATCACCGGAGGAACAAAAGGCATAGGGAAAGCTGTCGCCGCTTGTCTGGCAGAAGCCGGCTATAATCTGTTGCTCACCTATTCCTCAGACAGCGAAACGGCACAGGCTACGGGCAACGAACTTCGCCTGCAATACGGCAGGCAGGTGCATATCCTGCAAGCCGACAGTTCCGCCCCCTCCTCTATTGAAATCATATACCGCTATTTAACGGAGCAGTCCCTGCGCTTGGATGCCGTAGTATTCAATGCGGGGATAACCAGCCGCTGCCCGTTCGAGGAGTTGGCATTGGCAGAGTGGGAGCGTGTCTTTTTTGCCAATGTGCATTTCCCTGTATTCCTTTTGCAAAGGCTTACAGGGCTTTTTAATGAAGGGGGGAGCGTGGTGTTCACCGGTTCCCTGATGGGCATTCAGCCGCATTCGGTGTCGCTGGCTTATGGCGTGACGAAAAGCGCGGTTCATGCGCTGGTAAAGAATCTGGTGAAGTTTCTCGTCCCTTATCATATACGTGTCAATGGCGTAGCCCCCGGCTTCGTGGATACGGAATGGCAGAAGGAAAAGCCGGCAGAGATACGCCGCAACATAGAAAACAAGGTGGCGTCAGGGCGTTTCTGCCGTCCGGAGGAAGTAGCGGAGGTCTATAAGATGCTGATAGAGAATAACTATTTTAATGGTGAAGTCATTGTCATTGACGGCGGCTATTCCTATAAATAAAGCTCTCCCGACGAGGCAGAAGCCTCGTTCCGTGTGAGACGGAAGCCTCGTTCCGTGTGAGACGGAAGCCCCGTTCCGTGTGAGGCGGAAAGGTCGGTAGACTTGACCTTCAACGGTCGGGTGAATAAGTTTAGGTGACTATATCTGACTTTACAGTTGAAAAAATAGCTATGCAGAGATGCCCCGAAGAGGCAAGAGATTTCAGCCCCACATGCAGTAAATGGGACGACCGCGCAACATATATTTAGTATGAACAAGGAATACGAGGCATCGCTCAAATCCATAGAAACGGAGAACGTAATCGACAAACTCTTTTACCGCCGGATCGGCTTTGTCTTAGCCCGACAGCTGATGGGAACGGGGGTTACGCCCAATATGATTACGGTCGTTTCTATCTTTGTGGGCGTAGCGGCAGGCATCCTGTTCTATCCCGACAATCTCGGTTATAACCTCTGCGGTATTCTTTGTCTGGTCATTGCCAACATATTGGATTGCGCCGACGGGCAGTTGGCAAGGCTTGCCGGCATCAAGTCGGAAATCGGGCGTATCTTGGACGGTGTGGCAGGCGACATCTGGTTTCTCGCCATCTATCTGGGCTTGGCTTTCCGCCTGCACGACATGTATGCCGGTTACGACCTCTGCCTCTTTATCGGCATCGCACTCCTGTCGGGCTTCTCCCACCTGTTTCAAGCCAATATCACCGACTACTATAAAACACTGCATCTTTTCTTCATCAGCAAAGACAAGGGTGCCGAGTTTCAAACAGCGGAAGAGGTAATTGCCAAACATAAAGCCTTCAAGCCCGGACTGAACAAAGTCTTTTTCCTCCTCTACCGCTGGTACACGCTTGCGCAGGTCAACGCCACCCCTTCCCTTCAACAGATGCTTCACAGCCTCAAAAGCCGCTACGGCGACGATATTCCCGAAACCGTCCGCCTCTCCTTCCGCCGTCAAAGCCTCCGCCTGATGACGCACTATGTAGATTTGCTGACCTTTAACGGTCGTACCATTATATTGTTTATCGTCGTGCTGACGGGATATGTGCAGGTGTATTTCCTCTATGAGATTGTAGTGTTGAACATTGTCCTTGCCATTGCCATGCGGAAACACGAAAAGATGTGTGCGGCATTTGTAGTGAAACAAGAGAATGAAGAAGACAGTTATTGACCTTGCCGACCTCCAACGGATGCACCCCTTCTTCCAGTCCCGCTTCGGGGCTTTTTGGGGTAAACGCCTCCTGACATGGTTGCAAATGGACGAGGTGAACGAGGTGCACGCCAAGCATTGCGACCTGCGCGGTGCCGCTTTCACCTCCGCCCTCCTTGCCGACCCGCTCATAGACATCCGCTATAAAATACACAATCGGGAAGTGTTGGACACACTGCCGGAAGGTGCTTTCGCCACCGTCTCCAACCATCCGATAGGTTCTCTCGACGGCATCATGCTGATAGACATCTTCGCCGCCCGCCGCCCGGATTTCAAGGTGATGGTAAACGGCTTCCTCAACAACATCGGGGCAATGGAAGAAAACTTCATCCCCGTCATCCCCGAATCCGGCAAAACCGACACCAACGCCTCTGCCAATATCAACGGCGTGCGCCTCTCCCTCCAACATCTCAAAGAAGGGCATCCCATCGGCTTCTTCCCCGCCGGTGCCGTTTCCTTTTACAGTTGCAGGCAGAGAAAGGTACGCGACATTGCATGGATACACAGCGTCGCCCGCCTTGTCCGCAAAGCTGCCGTCCCCGTCTATCCCGTCCTGTTCGACTTCCGCAACACTGCCTTCTTCTACCTGCTCGGTGCCATAGACTGGCGCATCCGCACTCTGCGCATGCCTGTAGAAGCCTTTAACAAACGGGGCAAAACCGTTGACGTATATATAGGCAACCCGATCACCGCCGAAGAAATACAAGCCATCGGCGACAATGATGCCCTCTTAGCCGATACTCTTTATCGCCGCACATACGCTACCAAAGACCTCCTCGAAAAACCATCCGTTCAGTATTAAGATACCATAGCTAATTAACTACTATGCCAGCCCTTCGGGGTTGGCATTCTTTTGATTATTAACAATTAACACATACACTTATGTTAAAAGCTATTCTCGACATCGTCATTGGTTTCTTCAAGGACATTTTCTCATGTGCAATGATTGTCCTTGTTGCTGCAATCCCTATCTTATACAATCAATACATTAAGCCTTATATTGACGACCATAAGGCTATGAATGCTCAGCGTGAACAAGAGAGAATTAATGCTGAGCGCAAGGCAGAGTATGCAGAGTTTGAAAGGGTTAAAAACTTCACTGCTGAACAATTTATCGCTGATGGCTACAGATTAAGCCCTGATGGCAGAAACTGGATTAAAGACTAAGCCCCTTCGGGGGTTTTAGTTTGTAATTAAGACATCAACCAAATGAGGGATGTTCCGTAAGCTCCGCTGCCGCTTAAAGCAGAGCATAAGTCTGCTCTAGCGGTGAGCACCCCTGACCTCCGGCAGTACGCATACCGAAACCTCCGGAGGTATGCCCCCTGACAAAGTTTGCTCCCCCTGCCTTTTTCGATAAGTCAATATCGGGGCTGACTATTTTCCCTATCTTTGCCCGCCTTATAAATAATGTATATAATAAGGTATAGGCGTATGCACGAAAGAATAATCATCCTTGATTTCGGTTCGCAAACCACACAGCTCATCGGGCGCAGAATCCGCGAGTTGAATATGTATTGCGAGATAGTTCCCTACAATAAGTTTCCTTTTGACAATGCCGGTGGCGTGAAGGGGGTGATCCTTTCGGGCAGTCCGTACTCGGTGTATGATGCCAATGCTTTCAAGGCAGCGTTGGACGGGATACGGGGCGCATATCCGGTGCTGGGCATTTGTTACGGGGCGCAGTATATTGCATACGTGTCGGGGGGAAAGGTTGAGCCGGCACACTCACGCGAATACGGGCGCGCCAATTTGACCGGCATCGACGGGGGGGACGCTTTGCTAAAAGGCTTTCAATCCGGTGCGCAAATATGGATGTCGCACGGTGATACGATAACTTCACTTCCTGACGGATTTAAGGTGATTGCCGGCACGGCGGACGTAAAGGCTGCCGCCTATCGCGTGGAAGACGAGCTGACTTGGGGCGTGCAGTTTCATCCGGAAGTGTTTCATACGACGGACGGAACCCGCCTGCTTGATAATTTCCTTGCCATTTGCGGTGTGGCAAAGGACTGGACGCCGGCTTCATTTATTCAATCGACGACGGACGGGCTGAAGGAACAGCTGGCAGATGACAAGGTAATACTCGCCCTTTCCGGCGGGGTCGATTCCTCCGTGACAGCCGTGCTTCTCAACAAGGCTATCGGGAAGAACCTGACTTGTATCTTCGTGGATCACGGACTGCTGCGCAAGAATGAGTTTGAGAATGTGATGAGGGATTACGAACAGCTCGGTCTCAACGTGAAGGGCATAAACGCCAAAGAAAAGTTTTATAAGGCACTGGCGGGCGTATCCGAACCGGAACAGAAACGCAAAATCATCGGCAAGGGCTTTATTGATGTGTTCGAGGAAGAAGCCCGCAAACTTACGGCTGTTAAATGGCTGGGGCAGGGAACGATCTATCCCGATGTCATCGAATCGCTGTCTATCACGGGGACGGTCATCAAGAGCCATCATAACGTGGGCGGACTGCCCGACAAGATGCACCTGCAACTGGTTGAGCCGCTCCGGCTGCTGTTTAAGGACGAAGTGCGCCGCGTAGGCTATGAGTTGGGAATGCAACCGCACTTTATCAAACGCCATCCGTTTCCCGGCCCGGGACTCGGCATCCGCATATTGGGTGATATTACGCCCGAAAAGGTGCATATCCTGCAAGAAGCCGATGATATTTATATGTCGCTGATGCGCGATTGGGGTTTGTATGATCAGATTTGGCAGGCGGGAGCCATCCTGCTGCCCGTTCAATCGGTAGGCGTAATGGGCGATGAGCGGACGTATGAAAACGCAATTGCCTTGCGTGCCGTAACCTCCGCCGATGCCATGACAGCCGACTGGGCGCAGCTTCCATACGACTTTCTGGCAAAAGTATCCAATGAAATTATCAATAAAGTAAAAGGGGTAAACCGTGTTGTTTATGATATAAGCTCCAAACCTCCGGCAACGATAGAGTGGGAATAAAAACGACAAGCATTAAAAATATAATCATTTATTTGCTTCTCTGATTATAATAGGTACATTTGTTCCGTGATTTAATAAACGGTACTTAAACATATAACAAAAAAAAGAAAAGTTATGGGACGTACAAAAGGAGTAAAAATGTCAGAAGAAGCAAAGTTCGCTATGCGTGCCAAACGTGAAGCCCGCAAAGAAGGCAGAGAAGGCAGAGATTCCGAATTCAGTGTAGTCATAAGTAATTTGAAGCAGCTCAATTTTGAAGAGCTTGATAAAGTGATTGCATCAGCCGTCCGTCTGAAAAAAGAAAAAATCGGCGAAGAAGAACTTCGTCTGACAAAGGAAAAAGAAGACATCGAACTTCGTCTGCGAAGATTGAAAGAAAACGAAAACGCATAAGCAAATCATCCGATGGTAACGATAAACGGTGAATGATTAACGAATAGCAACGTTAATCATTCACCGTTTATCATTAAAGGTCACTCACTTGCATGTCAGACAATTCATAATCAATCATCAGTTGTCGGACAATATCATCATCAATATGGTAAATGGTATCACCAATTCTATCGGTGGTTCTTTTAAGCATTAACAGGGATTTGTCAGTACAAAAGCAAATTTGATGCGTCTGTTTGTGAAATTTAAGTTCTTCGAGGAATGCTTGTAAAGTCTTTACGAGGTTTGCACTTAGTCAGGTCAATCACATCAATACGAATATCGCTGCCGTGATATACCTTCATTTTTTATATCCTCCGTTATTATGGCAAACATCGAACATTTCCCTCACTACCCAAAATGGATTGTCAATATGTAAAGCCCGCCAGTTATTGAAAACGTAATCAATCCCCCCGTACTTTTTCAGGTACCGATAAGAATCCCGCCTGTTCATTTTGTATGCCGATGCAAATTCCTCAATAATAAACGTAACAAAACCGATCTTGTTTATTGTTTCTTTATCTAATGTTCTTGTTTCCATATCGTATATGCTTTATAACGATTAAGGTTAACGATTAACGACCGCCAATGTTAATCATTCACCGCTTATGCCATTCCTTGGCAAATAACTCAAGATAATCATACCACCCCTGCCCAAACTTGCGGATAAGCGGTTCTTTCAGAAATTGATAAACAAGCATCCCCTTTTTCTCCCCAAGCAATCCGGCAGCCTTGCAAATATCCCAACGGTCGAAATTAACAGCCCTAAAGCCGGTATAGCATTTGACACGCACCGGATAAAGATGGCAGGACATCGGCTTATAGAAATCAATCCGCTTTTCGCGATAAGCCTTCTCAATGGCGCATTTGCAGACACCGGACGCATCATAGCAGGTAAAAGCGCAATCTTTCCCGTTGACAATCGGAGTAACCGTCTCCCCCTCCACATCCGTATAAGACACTCCCTGCCGTGCAATAACCTCCTGCGCTTCGGGCGAAAGATCGTCCCACACAACAGGAAGTATGCGCTGTAACGCCTCCTCCTCCCCCTCTTCCAGCGGTGCGCCCGAATCCCCTTCTACACAACAAATCCCTTTGCACAGGGAAAGTTCGCAAAGGAAATGCCGTTCAATCAGGTCGAAACTGACCAGCGTATCGTTTATCTGAATCATGGGACAAATCTAATGAATAATCAATAAAACCGTCTTTCACCGCCCGAAGGAGGCCCGTCAAAGTTCCGCCTGCGTCCGCCGAATACATCATTTACGCCTGCATTTCCCTTGAAGGCACTGAATTTATAAATAAGGTGAACCATGAAGTAGCTGCTCAACGTGTTGTACTCCGAATCTTGTATGTAGTTTGCCGTCACACTGCGGGAGATATTGCTGCGCTGTTGCAGGATGTCGTACATTTTGAGGCGAATGGTTGCGGCATTCCCTTTCAGGAAGGACTTGGAAGCGGAAGCGTTCCACAGGGTTTCATTCAGCTCGAAGCCGTCCGTATATCCTGAGTTGGTTGACCAGTTGATGTCGCTTTCTATCTTGAAGTTGCCCGGCAGGTAAATAGTTGTCAGTCCGCCCACGCCGTAGTTGAACACGTTCTGATTGCTTTCCTTTTGCAACGAGTTTGAGGTCTTGTTGTAGCGGATATTGCCGTTGACACCCAAGTCCAAATGGGTAGAGCGGAAATCAATGCCCCCGCGTTCCATCAGCGTCAGGTTCTTGTTGGTGTTTTTGCTGTCCGTTATGACGTCGCCGCTCCTCTTGCCGATGATACCGTTGGTATTGGCAAAAGAGGCAACGGACATACTATTGACCGAAAACTTCCTGTTCGTCAGGGGACTGTTTAGCATCAGGCGGAGATTGCCGTTGTAGTTGCCGCCTATGTTTTTGTAGGTGGTCGTCCGGTTACCGCTGCCGTCATTGTCGTTGATGATGTAGTTGACTATTTCATTGACCACAAATCCGCCGTCGGAAATCAGCATATAGGCAAACTGCGATTCTTGGTTGAAACTTTGCAGGCGTATTGTCATCTTGTTTTCGTAACGCGGTTTCAGGTCGGGATTACCGATTTTAATGTTTGTCGGGTCGGCATAGTCGGCAACGGGCTGCATCTGTGTCAGGCTCGGCTGACTGGTTGTCCCGTTGTAATCAATGCGCAGGTTCCTCTGACGGTTGAAGTTATAGCGAAACTGTGCCATAGGGGAGAAATTGACAACATTGCGGCTCAATTCGGACAGTGTCTTGTCCCCGATAAAGTTCTCGCTGCTGTTGTAAGAAGGATCGACATTGAAACCGACCGTATATTCGTATTTCGCACGGATGGATTTGAAGCTCAGGCTCGCCCGCTGATTGATAAAGTCATTCCGGTAGTTCTGGCTTTGCAGCGTGTCGATGATACTGTAATCGTTTGGAAGCTCACTCTGTTTGTAAGCATTCTTCAGCGATTCCTGCCGTCTTTGACTGAAACTGTAAGTAGCTTGGAGGAAATTATTGTTCCCCAACGGCTCTACAAGCGACAGGTAAGCGCGATAGTTGTAACCCGTATTGTCATAGCGGATGCGCTGATTTATGTCAATGTCATCCCTGTTGGCGTAGTTAATATAGGAGAAGTCCATCCCGTTGCTGTACGTGTCGCTGATGCCGCCGCTTACCGAACCGCTCAAAGTGCGCCCCTTGCTGTTCAGCTTGCGACTGAATTCCAAATTGAGGTTTACATTATAGCCCTCGCCATCGGAATAGTTGCTCGTGTTCCCGACATTGACCGTATCCCTATTGCCGTCCAGCATGGACGTATTGTTTATCCCCTCCTGATGACTCCTGCTGTAGCCGAAATCGGGGCGGAAGATAAACTTGGTAAGCGTGTCGGGCGACCATTCCATGCGGAAGTTCGCGCCGATGTTGTCGCTGCGGTTATTGCTGTAACTGTTTTCCGACTCGTAGGAAGAACTGTCGCCCGGGAGAATGTTCTCACGATGCGTTTTGCCCTCCGTCTCATTGTCGGAATGTGAATAGCGGGCGTTGCCGTTCAAAGTCAGTTTCTTGTCAAACTCTTTGTTGAAATTTGTCCCCACGTTGCCCGAAGAGGTAATACCACTTCCGTTGCCCGTCCCCCTAAAGTTCCGGCGACCACCGCCGCCCATGCCTTGAAACATGGTAGAAGCAAAATCGGAAAAGCCCATGTTGTTCGTATTGTTGGCACCCCCCATCACGGTCACCTGATCGCTATCCACAAAACGGTTCACCATCGCATTTCCCTCGTAACGGTCTTGCCCCCCGTAGCCCCCGAAAGCATTCCCGAACCAGCCCTCCTTCATGCCCGGCTTTACCGTCAGGTTCATAACCGTTTCCTCGTTCCCGTCGTCAAAACCCGTCATGCGCGACATCTCACTGAGGCGGTCTAACACCTGCACCTTGTCCACCATATTGGAAGGCAAATTTTTGGAAGCCACCTTCGGATCGTCCGAGAAGAACTCCTTCCCGTCCACCAGAATCTTCTTGATCTCCTTCCCGTTCACCGTTATTTTCCCCTCCGTACTCACCTCCACGCCCGGCATCTTCTTCAACAAATCCTCCAGCATCGAACCTTCCGTCACCTTGTAAGAATCCGCATTATACTCCGTCGTATCATTATGCACCACCACATCCGGTGCCTTCCCCAGCACAACAGCCTCCCCCAGCTCAATCGCCCCGTCGCTAAGTTCCATATTCCCCACTTGGACAGGGTTCGTCCTCCCCGTAATATTCAGCGGCTGATACAAAGGCTCATAACCGATAAAAGAAATATGCAGCAAATAGCTCCCCGGCTGAACGCCCTTCAACGTGAAAGTACCGTTGGCACTGCTCGCCACCCCCTTCACAAACAAACTGTCCTTACTTCCCAACAAACGAACCGTAGCCTGCTCCACCGGCGACTTGTTCCCCTGTTCAATCACCTTCCCCGTAACGTCCACCCTTCTCTCCTCCGCATCAGCCCTCCGCGTGCGCTGCTGCTGTGAAAAACCGCATAAAGAAGAAAACACACAAACTGACATCAACAGATATTTCCCTGCTCTCATAACTTTATTTTTAAGTTCGATGTGATAGACACAAGAAACCGCAACAAGTTTAATCTCTTGCCTATCGTTTATATTTATTAACATCCATCCCTCTCTCTCTTTATATTGGTTTCACCCGTTGTGCTTTGTTGTTTTTGAGAACCCCTAACAAGGTTTCAAACCCTGTTAGGGGTTCAAGATTTCAGCCCCACATGCAGCGCAGCGGAATGTGGGATTAAGGGCGAATACCATCAAAAAAGTCCTGCAAGGACGATATAAATTGCAAATGGTGATTTACAATGCAATACATATTCGGGCGTTCTTTCAGAACTCCACCGTGTCGCTCTTTCTGTAGCCCGACATGCCGCTTCGCTTTACGTCGGGCTGAAATCTCTTGCCCCTTCGGGGCATCTGCATAGCTTTTTTCAACTGTAAAGTCAGATATAGTCAACAATAATTTTTGCCGTTTTTGTAGTATACAACAAAAAAATACAGTTCCCCCCGTCTTTTGTTAAAAAAAGGGTATTCTTCTTTTTTAGCGGCTATTCTTCTTGAATAGCCGCTATTCTTCTTTTTTAGCTGCTATTCTTTTTGAATAGCCGCTATTCTTCTTTTTTAGCGGCTATTCTTCTTGAATAGCGCCTATTCTTCTTTTTTAGCAGCTATTCTTCTTGAATAGCTGCTTATTCCTCTTGAATATCCGCTATCCTTCTTTTTTAGCTGCTATCTTTCTTTTTTAGCTGCTATTCTTCTTTTTTAGCCGCTATCTTTCTTTTTTAGCCGCTATCCTTCTTGAATAGCTGCTATTCTTCTTTTTTAGCCGAAATTCTTCTTGAATAGCCGAAATTCAGGAAGAATGGCGAAAATCCCTATTGTTTTGCAGAGACGCAAAAAATCTTGCGCCTCTGCCATTGATTGTTTGATTTCTATTTCTTCACCGCAAACATCTTCATCACAAACTTCTCTCCTCACTTCGCCGCATTCAGGATATAGACCCCTTAATATTTGCTAAATGCACAACAGGTATTGGTTTCATCTTTAATTCCAAGTCAGCTTTATTTTTGCGACTAAACTTACACAGGCACTGTACTAATTTGCGAACTACGGAAAAAGAACCACCTTTGCGCCGGACAAAAAAGGATATGGTTGTTCTATTTGAAAAAGAGTACCTGAAAGAGTTGTACGAAACGGAAAAAACAACGGACAAAAAGCACCGTTTCCAACCGCAAGTCATTGCAAAATA
>LBCX01000309.1 GCA_001657575.1 Bacteroidales bacterium Barb4 | reverse complement strand
CTCCTGTTTTTGAAACTTAATAACAAACTGACTATATTAATTTAACAATGCTATAATACACGAAGCCGCAGGAAACGCAATGTTTCGCTTTCTCGTTACGCTCTACAAACGTGTTCATCCCGCAAACGGGGCAACACGCAAACTTGTCCAACGGATGTACCATGGGAATAGGTGCTGTTCTTGATTAAACTAAAAAAACTCCTGCCGCAAGGGCAGAAGTTTTTCACTTATCAATACAATAAGCTGTAGCTTACTGTCTTTCTCTTGGGATGGCTTCTTTCACAACCATTTGACGGCCTTCAAATTCGGCCTCGTTCAACTCATCAATCGCTTTAAGAGCTTCGGCGTTGTTGGGCATTTCGGCGAAAGCAAAACCTTTTGACCTGCCGGAATCACGGTCTTTGATAACCTTGATGGAATCAACTGTTCCGTAGTCTTCCAATACCCTTTGTAAATCATCCTCCCGAACACGATAGTTCAGGTTACCAATGTAAATGTTCATAAATTAGGAAATTAAAGAATAAAATTGTTACTTAAGCGAAAGCGACCAACCCGAATGGGTATTTGATTTCTTTCACACGGCAAAGGAAGCCATTTATTTCGGATAAACAACAAAAACGTAACTATCTTTTAATTATTATCTTCATTATTATCCTGCCTTTCTACGCACGGTTTCTGCCTGTGGCATTTTTCAACGCAATATCAAAAGCCTCCGTGTAATAAGTGATGAAGTTCGCCCATTCCGCTTTGGCAGCGAGGTCGAAACAGCGTTGGCGGATGGCCGCTACTTCCGCCTTGTCCTTGTGCGCCAGCACGAGGATTTGGTCGGCAACCGCTTCGGCTACTTCAAAGAAGTTGAAATCCGTCCGTTCGATTACCGCCACACCGTCCCCGATGGAAAGTCCCTGCATTTCCTTTTGCGCCCACAAGCCGAAACCGGCAAGATTGGTGGTCACGGTAGGTATGCCGAAAGCGACACTTTCCAGCGGCGTATATCCCCAAGGCTCGTAGTAGGAAGGATAGACCGTTGCATCCATGCCGATCAGCAAGTCGTAGTAGGACTTGTTGAAGATACCGTCCTTGCCGTCCAGATAGCAGGGCACGAAGACGATTTTCAGCTTGTCGGCGGCTGTGTTGGAGAAGCCGGCGCGGAGAATGTAATTGATTACCTTGTCGTTCTCCATCTCGTTCAGCCAATGGGTGGCAAAGGGCATTTGCATGGGGGTACGGACGGGAATATCCTTTTCAAGGACTTCCTTCAAGTCGGCACGGGCAGCACGTACCCAAGCGGGGACGGTAATAAAGGCGACTACTTCGCGCTGCAACTCTTCCGACGTGCGCACGCGGTTCATGGCTTCAATGAATACGTCTATACCTTTATTATTGTATTCATAGCGTCCGCCGATGGAAACGAGCAGGGCATCAGGACTGACAGCGGCACCGGAGAGCTTTTCCGCCACTTTTATCAGCAGACGGCGGGCTTCGGCGCGTTTGGCAGCGTAGGCTTCGCCTTCGGGCACAAAGTTGCGCTCGAAGCCGTTGGGCGTGACGATGTCCGGCTCTTTGTCCAAGAGCTGTTTGCATTCGCGGGCGGTGATGTCGCTGACTGTGGTGAAGCAATCGGCGTAGAAAGCCGCCTGCTTTTCAATCGAATGCTTGGCTTGCATGTTCAATTCGCCCGCCATCTGGTCGCCGTTGTACCCGTCCATGTAGGCATACAGAGCTTTGTTGTTGCCGGCGATGGAGCGACCTATGGAGGTGGCATGGGTGGTAAAGACGGTGGCGACGGACGGAAGGTGCTTGCGGACGTACAATAACCCCGGCCCCAGCATCCACTCGTTGAAACAGGCAACTACGGAGGCAGACTCCAAACGGTAGAAACGGTAAAAACTCTCAATCACCCGCCCTACGGAATAGGCAAAGAGACAGGATTCATCGTAATCGCCGTAAGCGTGCATGGAATCAACGCGGAACGTTTCCCACATCATGTAATAGAAACCCTCCTTCTCGGAAGCGAAAGAAGAAAAATCGACAAGAACAACGGGCGGTGTGCCGGGCACTTTCCAACGCCCGACCTTAATCCTGAGATTGTCTGCCGACAAAGCGTGCTGCTTCCAGCCGGCAAACAAATCATTGTCCTCCAAAAAGTCATCCGCCGTCTTGTCGCCCCACACATCGGGCCCGATAAAGACGACGTTATCGCCAAACAACTTCCGCAACGTATGAACTTTGGTGGAGAGCACCGTATAGATACCCCCCACCTTGTTGCAAACCTCCCAGCTGCTTTCAAACAAGCAGTCCGGTTTTTGTCTATTAATACTCATATATTAAAAGTTGACGATTTCTTTCGATTCCAGATTATGCTCCATTGTCCAGAAATAGGCTTGTCCGTGTGCTACCCGAAACAATACCAGCTCAGGGCTTTCGGCGGTCAGCCCCATGTCTTTGATGAAATGTCTTTCGGCAAAGGCTTTTTCTCTTATCTGGCGGTCATCCATAAACTCCGCCTTGCCGGCAATCCGCATCATCGTTCCCACCGGAAGCGCATGTTGGTAGATGCAGACTTCCACGTTCGGGTTTTCTTTTATCTGACCGGCAATTTTCTTGAACGAAGTAGTCTGGAAATAGAAACCGGTTTCATCGGCAAACCACATTCCTACGCCGCGTACATGGGGACGATCTTGCTCCACAGTAGCCAGATAAGAGATCGGATTTCCGTTAGCAAAAGCAATGCAATCATTAATCGTAGTCATTCTTTTTTACCTTTTAATTTTGAAAATTATTTTGAAAAAAAACGGTGCAAAGGTAATATAATTTTTATACCTGCTATCTTTATTCAAAAAAATTCCCTAAAAATTCTCTAAAAATCATCTACGATATAAACAGCAGAAACGCCCAGCCTCACGGCAAGACATTCCTTGTTTAATTTAACGCGAGTTCGACATAAGAGCTGGAAATTACGGCTTGCAGGTGCCCCAAAAGGTAGGGTGTCCAAAATTTGAAAATCATCTGTTTCATCCGGCGAGTTTTTTCATCCTCTTAACTGCAAGATTATCCGTAAGATTATCTTTCGTCCAACTCTCCAAATCCTTCATAAAAACACCTTCGGGACAACACTTGAACTCAACCGCGGACGGGTGACCCCTGTCGCCTGTCCGCGTAGGCAAAGGCAAAATCAAAACACAAG
>LBCX01000308.1 GCA_001657575.1 Bacteroidales bacterium Barb4 | reverse complement strand
CACTACATGTTAAAAGTGCGTTATTCAGGTAAGGAGAGGGGGTATAAACAAGAGGGTTTTGACCGTATCGAAGAAGAGTAAGGCTTCGTCTCTAAGGAATAGCGCTTCGTCTCTAAGGAATAGAGCTTCGTCTCTAAGGACTAACGCTTCGTCTCTAAAGACTAAGACTTCGTCTCTAAAGAATAAAAAATCTTACCCCTGACAGAACCCCTAACAGGGTTTGAAACCCTGTTAGGGGTAAGAGGTTAGGAATACGGAGAAGCTATAAATACGCATTATCATGCGCTTAATTAGGCAGACATATATGAAAAGAAGAATGGTATTGGCAGGCCTGTGCCTTGCCTGCGTGTTTCAAGTGATGGGGCAAAAGATAAGGCCAGAAGTAGTGTACTTGGGTGTACATTATAACGTGGATTATTACCGTTTTACCGCCAGCGTAGCCCTTAATTACGAATGCAAGGAGGCCATAGTCGTAATTCCGGAAAAGATTGAATTGGAAGAAGGAACATTTCGTGTATTAAAACTAGATGATAGGGCATTCCATGGGAATAACTATATTCGGCACATAACTATTGCGGAAGGCATACAAGAAATAGGAGAGGAGTGCTTCTGGAGATGTGGCAGTTTAGGATCCGTTACCCTCCCTGCCTCTATAGAATATATTAAACCGAAGGCTTTCTGGTTCAATCCAGTGTTAACGGACATTTATCTCAACCTGAACGGCCCGTGCCGAATAAAGACTGATCTGTCAATTTTTGCTTCATACGAGATTGAGCATTGCCGCCTCCATATACCGTTGGGGACTGAAAAATTTATCGGGTGGGCAAGTAATGTCCCCGTTTTCCGCTGGAATGAAATGATTGTCGAACCCAACAAGTATTTTGTGAAAATCCGTACAGAGGATCCGGAAAGAGGAAAAGCATACATCAACAGTGAAGAACCTCTGGTTTACGGTGACTATATTCGCAATAAGAGGACGTTTACGGCAGTTCCCAATGAAAATTATTCCTTTTTACAGTGGTCTACAGAAGGCAGTTACCTCCTTATCCGAAAAAACCCCTATACCCTTGATTATTTTCCGACGGAAGAATACACGGAATTCGTGGCGTGTTTTGTCGGGGACGATTGCATGGTGCGGGCGTACTCTGCCACTGTCGGCGGCAGGGTAGCGTCAGGCATGGGTGCCCATGAGTTTGGAGTGGAGGCGAAGATGACGGCAGAGGCTGACGACGGCTACCGTTTTGTGAAGTGGGTAAATGAAAAAGGCGACAGCCTTTCCGCCGATAATCCTTATACGTTTACCGTGACATTCGACACGATTGTTTGGGCGGCTTTTGCGATCAACACTTATCAGGTGAGTATGTACACCTCCGATAACGGTACGATAAAGTCGAGGGGAGGTCAATATCCGTATAATACGAAGGTGGTGTTAGAAGCTGAAAGCGATTCGGGGTATTTTTTCGTGAAGTGGACGAATGCGGCGGGCGACAGCCTTTCGGCGGATAATCCGTACATATATACTGTAACAGGCAATGAGATTCTTCAGGCGCATTTTGCCATGTCCCATTATCGGGTGAGCTTTTCCGCCGTCAACGGTACGATAAAGTCGATGGGAGGCATATATACGTATAATACAGAGGTGACAGCGGAGGCAAAGGAGTATTACGACTATCATTTTGTGAACTGGACAAATGCAAAGGGTGAGATTTTTTCTTCTGACAACCCCTGTACGTTTGCCGTGAAAAGCGAGACGGCTATTCAGGCGAATTTTGCGAAAAACGTTTATCAGGTGAGTGTGTTCGCCGCTGATAATAACGGCAGGATACTGTCGGGGAAGGGTGTATATGTGTATGACACTGAGGCGGAAGTGGAAGCTGAGGCCTATCCGGAGTATCATTTTGCGAAGTGGACAAATACACAGGGCGACAGCCTTTCGGGCGATAATCCATACAGGTTTGCTGTGAAGAGCACCACGACTGTTCATGCGCATTTTGCGGGAGACATGCATTTGGTGCATGTTTCCGCCGATGAAAACGGTATGATAAAGTCGGGCGGGGGCAGCTGTCCGTATGGTTCGGAAACGAGGATAGAGGCTACCGCTAACGCAGGGTATCATTTTGAAAAGTGGACAGATGCAAAAGGCGACAGTGTTTCGGCGAAGAATCCTTACACGTTTACAGTGACAGGGGATACGGAGCTTCAGGCGCATTTTGCCTTGGGCGGTTATCTGGTGAGTGTGATGATTGCCGAAAACGGCAGGATAAAGTCGGGCGGAGGGATGTATGCGTATAATACAGAGGCAGAGATAGAGGTTGTCGCCGATTCGGGGTATCGTTTTGTGAAGTGGACGGATGCGAAGGGCGGCAATCTTTCTGTTGATAATCCCTACAGGTTTACGGTGAAAAGCGACACGACCGTTCAAGCGAATTTTGCCGCAGGCAGGTATGCAGTGATTTTGTCCATCGCCGGTAACGGCAAGGTAGAGCCGAACACGGAAGGGGTTGTGTATGCGTATGATGAGGAGGTCACCGTGCTGGCAGTGGCGGATTCGGGGTATCACTTGGCGAAGTGGGTGAATGCACGGGGCGACAGCCTTTCGGCGGATAATCCTTACACGTTTGCGGTGAAAGACGATATGTGGCTTTGGGCACTTTTTGACGCAAGCCTTTATCGTGTGAGCCTGTTTGCCCAGAACGGCAGGATAAAGGCGGGCGAAGGTGAATATGCCTATAATACGGAAGTGGAAGCAAGTGCGGCAGCTGACGACAGCTGTCATTTTGTGAAGTGGATAAATGCGGCGGGCGACAGTATTTCCGATGCCAATCCTTACCGGTTTACAGTGAAAGAGGAGGTGGAAATGACGGCGATATTTGAAAAGGAAGGGATGGAAGATACCGGCAGCGGGAGCATCTCCGTCGGCGAGGCACGGGCTTACCATGCGGAGGACGTGCTGCATCTTGCCGGTCTGGAAGGCTTCGTTATTTCGGTGAATACGATAGACGGGCGGCAAATACTGCAATTCAAGGCAGATGATGCCGAACATCCCGCCGTATTGCCCGCCGGCATCTGTATCCTGAGTGCCGCAAATGGAAAAGAGCGGTATATCACAAAACTTGTTGTAAAGAAATAACGGTATCCCTTCGGGGCAGAAGTCCCGAAGGGACGCCGGATTTCAGCCCCACATGCAGCGTAGCGGAATGTGGGGTTACGGAATGGGCGACC
>LBCX01000307.1 GCA_001657575.1 Bacteroidales bacterium Barb4 | reverse complement strand
ATGGAGCTTTCGGCGGTGATGCGCAGGCTGCCTATCATGCCGGTGGCAGGGATGTGAGTGCCGCCGCAGAGTTCAATGGATGTTCCGTATTTGACCACGCGCACTTCTTCGCCGTATTTTTCGCCAAAGAGAGCGGTTGCTCCCAAGGCTTTGGCTTCATGGATGGGCATGTTGCGGTGTTCTTCGAGCAGATGGTTTTCGCGTATCTTTTGATTGACGAGGCGTTCCGTCTGGCGCAGTTCCTCTTCCGTTACTTTTTGGAAGTGGGAGAAGTCGAAGCGGAGGGATTCGGGGGAGACGTAGGAACCTTTTTGCTCCACATGGTGACCCAATACTTCGCGCAGGGCTTCGTGCAGGAGGTGGGTGGCGGAGTGGTTACATTCGCTTTGGATGCGTTTCCTGGCATGGATGGCGGCGGTGAAAGTGCCTGTCACGTCTTTCGGCAGACGGGCAGTAAGGTGGACGGCAAGGTTGTTTTCGCTTTTCGTGTCGATGATGTCCGTTGTGCCGTCTTCGCCGGTCAGTGTGCCGGTGTCGCCTACCTGTCCGCCTTTTTCGGCGTAGAAGGGGGTTTTATCCAGCACGATTTGGAAGAACTCCCTGTTCTTTTGTTTCACTTTCCGGTAGCGGAGTATTTCGGCTTCACATTCAAAGTCATCGTAGCCCGTAAAGCGGCTTTCGCCTTCCTTGAGTATCACCCAGTCGCCCGTTTCTATGGCGGCGGCGTTGCGCGCCCGTTCCTTTTGCTTTTGCATTTCGGCGTCAAACTCGGCAAGACCGGCTTCCATGCCGTGTTCGCGGAGAATCAGCTCGGTCAGGTCTAAGGGGAAGCCGTAGGTGTCGTATAAGGTGAAAGCGTCCGCCCCGCTGATTATCTTCCGTCCGGCGGTTTTGGCTTCTTCTATCTTTTTATCAAGCAGACGGATACCCGTTTCCAAGGTACGCAGGAAAGATTCCTCTTCTTCCTTCATCACCTTTTCAATCAATGTCTGCTGGGCAATCAGTTCGGGATAGGCATCTCCCATCGTGTCAATCAGGGCGGGCAGCAGGGTATGGATAAAGGCTTCCCGACGGTTGAGGAACGTATAGCCGTAGCGCACGGCACGGCGCAGGATGCGGCGGATGACGTAGCCCGCCTTGGCGTTTGACGGCAGCTGCCCATCGGTGATGGAAAAGGCAATCGTGCGGATATGGTCGGCAATGACGCGCATGGCAATGTCCTGCTGCCTGTCTGCGCCGTAGGTCGTGCCCGTCTTGGCGGCGATGGCTTGCACGAGGGGTTGGAACACGTCAGTGTCGTAGTTGGATGTTTTCCCCTGTATAGCCATGCAGAGGCGTTCAAAGCCCATGCCGGTGTCAATCACGCGGGCGGGCAGGGATTCCAGCGAGCCGTTGCTCAAACGGTTGTACTGCATGAACACCAGATTCCATATCTCTATCACCTGTGGATGGTCTTTGTTTACCAGCTGCCCGCCCGGCACGGTAGCCCGTTCGTCCGCCGGACGAAGGTCAATGTGAATCTCGGAGCAGGGACCGCAGGGACCGGTGTCCCCCATTTCCCAGAAGTTGTCTTTCTTGTTACCGTTTAATATATGATCCGCCGGCAGGAACTGCGCCCAATAGCCGGCAGCTTCCTCGTCGCGCTCCAAGCCTTCCGCCGCACTCCCTTCAAAGACGGTGGCGTACAGCAGTCCGGCATCGAGCTTCAACACTTCCACCAAGTATTCCCACGCCCATTCGACCGCCTCTTTCTTGAAATAATCGCCAAACGACCAGTTGCCCAGCATCTCGAACATCGTGTGATGATAGGTGTCATGTCCCACTTCCTCCAAGTCGTTATGCTTTCCGCTCACGCGCAGGCATTTCTGCGAATCCGCCACGCGGGGATATTTGACGGGCACATTCCCCAGAATAATGTCCTTAAACTGGTTCATTCCCGCATTGGTAAACATCAATGTCGGGTCACCTTTAATAACCATCGGTGCGGAAGGCACAATCTGATGCCCCTTGGAGGCAAAGAAGGATTTGAACGACTCGCGGATTTCTTTAGCTGTCAGCATAAACTTTTGTTTTTATACGCTTAATTTACTGATGTTATGCAAAATCTTTCAGGTTTTTGTAACATCTTAATTAGAGCCGCCAAATGTATAACTTTTTCAATATCCCCCTATCCCCCGTGCAGGCAAACGCATTATAATGATGTGATGCTTTACGCGGCATGGATTTGTGCACCAAAAGGAGGAGAAGACGCAGGGGTAAAATACGGTGGGAGTAGCGTTTGTCAAATAAGAAGGGGGGAATGAGGTGTTTTGTGTTACGCACATTCCGAAGGAATGGAAGATTTCAGCCCCACATGCAGCAAAGCGGAATGTGGGGTTAGCGGAATATGGGGTTAAGGGAAGGGCGACCTTGTGGAGTCCTGCAAGGACGATATAAATTGCAAATGATGGTTTACAATGCAATATATATTCGGGCGTCCTTTCAGGACGCCATTGTCGGTGGCGTCCTGAAAGGACGCCATTGTCGGTGGCGTCCTTGTAACCCGACGTGCCGCTGCGCTTTACGTCGGGCTGAAATCGGGCGTTCTTTCAGAACTTATTGGCAATCGTTCCATTGACCCCACATTCCGCTTTGCTTCATGTGGGGCTGAAATCTTTTGTCCCTTCGGGACATTCTGCAAGCCGTAATCTCCGGTTCTTTATAAGAACAGGGAATTATAGCTTGCAGGATGTCCCGAAGGGACAAGAGATTTCAGCCCTACATGAAGGGTTATGGAACAACGCCGCCAATGGGGTTCTGTAAGAACACTATAAATTGCAAATGATGGTTTACAATGCAATACATATTCAGTCGTCCTTTCAGATACTATGACTGCCTCCAAATAAAATTTGTTAAAAGTATCCCTGATACAGATTAATCCATACTTTTGCTCCTGTTAAGTGAAGACCGTAATCCATGCGTTGTACGGCAGGGTCTGTCAAGCGCGTGACACGCTGTGTCCCGCTTTCCCTTATCCGCAGACGATGCTTCCTCCCGCCGGTCAGCTTTCGCTCGTACCTTGCCGGTCTCCTTGCCCCAGAGGTAATTTTCATCATATTCCTCCTCCTTTTTCCATAACACAAAGACAAGTGTCAGCAGCTTGCGCATGCAGGCGACAATTGCCTTTCGTTTGGCTTGCGGGTTCCTTTCGACAATCCCCGCGTAAAAAGCCTGCATGTTTTTATTGTG
>LBCX01000306.1 GCA_001657575.1 Bacteroidales bacterium Barb4 | reverse complement strand
ATCGGTAACCGCAAGCGGAAATCGGTAAAATCTTTGCCATACACGAAAAAATGAACGTTTTCGGGTTTCCGCAAAATAATTAATGTGAGTTCGCCAAGCAGGTGATAAAAATCAGTTTATAATTAGTTTCGCGTTGTCCCAAAGGAATGGCAACGCAACATGAGATATAATATAAACTGATTTTTATCACGTACTTAGTATGAAAGAATTGGTACAAAACAATAATTACCGGGAATTGGTACAGCAAATTTCCGAAACGTTCCAACAAGGACAGAGGCAGGCTGTTATTGCCGTAAACAGCCATTTGGTTGATACCTATTGGAAAGTTGGGCAATACGTTGTTGAATATGAGCAGCATGGGAAAGATGAATATGTATCTCGGTTATTTCGAAAACGAAGAAAACACCGAAGGCGACAATCCTCCCATAGGCATTGTTCTGGCACGCGAGAAAGACGAATTGGTGGTAAAATAGGCGATGCACAATATTAGTTCCCTTCTGTTTTTTTCCAAATATCAATTATATTTGCCCGATAAAGAAGAATTAAAGGCTGTGGTTGAACAACAATTAAATCGGAATAATCAATGAACATACCACAAGGATATAAAAACAGCCCGCTGGGAGTGATTCCGCAGGAGTGGGATGTGAAGAAGCTGGGAGAAATTTCAAAAATTACCTCTGGAGGTACTCCTTTGAGAGAGAAAAAAGAATATTGGAATGGAAATATTCCTTGGGTTACAACAACATTATTGAATAATCCGGTTATTGAAAAGGTTGAAGAATACATTACGGAGGATGGACTTCAAAATTCAGCAACTAAACTTTTACCTAAAGGCACATTATTGATGGCTATGTACGGGCAGGGACAAACGAGAGGAAAAGTTTCAAAATTAATGATAGAAGCCGCAACAAATCAGGCATGTGCATCATTATCAATTAATAATAAAAATTTTACAAACTATATTTTTTATCAATTGGATAAAAATTATGAGGTAATAAGAAATCTGAGTAATGATGGTAATCAAAAAAATCTTAGTTTAGAATTAATAAAAGGTATTCAGATTGTATTACCTCCTCTTCCCGAACAGCAAAAAATAGCCGAAATACTAACCGTTTGGGACAAAGCGATAGATATACAGACGCAATACATTGCATCTCTGGAAAACCGCAAACGAGGATTAATGCAACAATTACTTACGGGAAAGAAACGGTTGAAAGGGTTTAGTGAAAAGTGGAAAGATGTAAAGTTGGAAGAAGTTGGGTATTTCTTGTCAGGTTGTGGGTTTACAGAGGTAGAACAAGGAGGTGTAGATGGTGTGCCATTTTATAAAGTTTCAGATATGAATTTACTTGGAAACGAGTCTTGTATGAGGAGTGCAAATAATTATGTCAATGAAAAGCAAATAAAAAGATGTGGATATAAAGTAATAGAACAAACTTCAATCCTTTTTGCAAAAGTTGGAGCCGCTATCTTTTTAGAAAGAAAACGACTTGCAACACATTTTCTGATGGACAATAACATGATGGCTTTTATGCCGAAATATGGAAATATATTATTCATCAAATATGTTTTTGATAAAATTAGATTGTCCAAATATATTCAAATTGGAGCACTTCCTTCATATAATGCATCTGATTTGAGTTCTATAAAAATTTCTCTACCATCTATTGAAGAGCAAACCGCCATTGCCAACATCCTTTCCACTGCTGACCAAGAAATAGCATTTACTAAAAAGAAATTGGCAAGTTTGAAAGAGCAGAAAAAAGGATTGATGCAGCAATTGTTGACAGGGAAAAGAAGAATGTTTTCTAATATCTAAGTAATTATATTAAACTTATTTTAAAATATTAATTTATGAATATATTGCGAAAAGTACATTGTTCGATTCTAATGATTAGCGCAATACTATTAATCAGTACGAATTCTTTTTGTCAAATCAATCAAAATAAAATTCAAGGAGAATCAGTTATGGAAGTAAAATCAATTCAAGAACAACTCATTTTTACAACAGTAAGGATTGAGGCTATACTTAAAAATGCTGAAACGAGTACCGGAACCGGATTTATTTTTTCCTATCAGATTGGAGAAGGTGCATATCATTTTTTGGTAACCAATAAGCATGTGATTAAAGGATCAATAACAGGGAAACTTGAATTTAATATCAAGTCACAAGAAAAAGTAGAATTAGGCAATAAATTTTCTATTACTATTAATGACTTTGAACAATTTTGGATTGGACACGATAATCCTGACATAGACATTGCCATTACTCCCTTTGTTCCAATCGTTAATGATATAAAAGAGCGATATAACAAAGATTTATTTTATAAATCTATTCCCTCAAACTACGTTCCTACTAAAGAAGTTTTAGAAACTATTGATGTGATAGAAGACATTATTTTTATCGGTTATCCTAATGGGCTATATGATCAAAAAAACTTACTGCCTATTGTTAGAAAAGGTATTACGGCAACTCCTGCAACAATTGATTTCAACGGAACTTCTACGTTTTTAATTGATGCGTCGGTTTTTCCCGGTTCAAGTGGAAGTCCTGTTTTTCTCTACAATGCAGGAGTTTTTACACATAAAGGTTCGGAGAGACCATTTGCTGGCACAAGATTAATATTCTTAGGTATTTTAGCATCTGTGTACATAAGACAAGACGTTAATACATTAGAGGTAACAACAATACCTGCAAAAGATATACCTTTTGTAAAAACTTCACAAATGATAGATTTAGGTACTGTATTTAAATCTTCCTGTATTGTTGAACTTATCGAATCTTTTCTGAAAAAACGAGGAGTACTATAATATTCAACAAGGACAAGCCTGTTACAACCTATCTAAAGCCGTCTTCCTCCTTATGAGTACCATCTTTAAACTGTCTAACTATCCTCCATCCTATCCACGACCGACCAAGAAATATCCCTTGCCAAAAAGAAATTGACAAGTTTGAAAGGTATTAATTGAATAAAAGAGAACAAATATATGGAAATGGAATGAATTAAAATGAATCCGAAGGATTCGCATATTTATAGAAATGGAAAAACACCACACCATACGACCCCTTCGGGGTCGAACGTGGGGTCTGGAAGAAATATTCTATAAATATGCGACCCGTTGGGTCGAAAACAAAATGAATAAAAGAGAACAAATATATGGAAATGGAATGAATTAAAATGAATCCGAAGGATTCGCATATTTATAGAAATGGAAAAACACCACACCATACGACCCCTTC
>LBCX01000305.1 GCA_001657575.1 Bacteroidales bacterium Barb4 | reverse complement strand
AATCATTAAACAGCTACCATTATGGAAACAATAGTCGTCAGTCGCAGGAAGTTCACAGGCAATCTTGATACCTACTTCAAAAAGATTGAAGACGGGGCACAACTTATACTAAAATGGGGGGATAAGCAAACAATCATCCCCCCTGCCGAAGCAATAAAGGATGATACCGCCTATACCAAAGAGGAGTTTGAAGCCATGCTGGCAGAGTCTATGGCACAAGCAAAAGCAGGCAAGTGCAAGGTATTGACCGAAGAAAGGTGGAAGGAGCTATCAGGATTATGATTTACGATATCATTACCACTTCAATAGCAGACATGCACATTGAGAAGCTCCGTAAGTCGGGGGATAAGTTAGCTCTAAAAAGGCTTGATCGCATAAGGGGTGAATTAAAAGAACATCCCGAAACAGGCTTTGGCAGCCCCAGTCGCAAGAAACATAATCTTTCCGGTTGTTGGTCACGGGAAATAACCGACAAGCATCGCTTGCTCTATACGATAGACAACGAAGCGGCAACCGTTACGGTTATTTTTGCCTATGGTCATTACGATGATAAATAAAAGCCTCTGTCTGGAGGCTTTTTAGCGATATCGGGAAAGAAGATGAACAAAGAAGCATTTATACAGCTGTTGCGGGAGCGCGTCCTGATACTGGACGGCGGCATGGGCAGCCTCATTCAGCGGCACAGGCTGAGCGAAGCGGATTATCGCGGGGAACGCTTTGCCGACTTTCCCGTACAGCAGAAGGGCAACAACGACCTGCTCTGCATCACCCGTCCGGATGTGATTAGGGCTATCCACAGGGAATACCTTGATGCCGGTGCCGATATATTCAGCACCAATACATTCAATGCCACCGCTGTCTCTATGGAAGACTACGGTATGCAGGCATACGCACGGGAGATGAACACAGCGGCGGGCAGGCTGGCGCGGGAGGTTGCCGACGGCTTTATGTCCGAGCATCCCGATCGCCGTGTCTTTGTTGCCGGTTCGATGGGACCGACCAACAAGACGGCTTCCATGAGTCCCGATGTGAACGACCCTGCCTATCGTGCTGTCACCTATCAGGATATGTATGCTGCCTATAAGGAGCAGGCGGAAGGTTTGATTGCAGGCGGCGTTGATATTCTCCTGCTGGAAACGGTGTTTGACACCCTGAATGCAAAGGCGGGACTAGAAGCGGTAGAGGAGGCATTGAAGGAAGCGGGGAAAGACCTGCCCGTTATGCTTTCCGTCACCCTGTCCGCACAGGGCGGGCGCACGTTCTCCGGTCAGACCTTGTCCGCCTTTCTTGCCTCCGTGCAACATACACATATTACTACAATCGGTTTGAACTGCTCCTTCGGTGCAAGCGATATGCTGCCTTATTTGCAGGCTTTGGCGCAGGAGGCTCCTTATTTTATCACAGCCCACCCGAATGCAGGGCTGCCGAACAGTTTCGGGACGTATGACGAAACGCCGGAGCTGATGGCTGCCCACCTAAAGCCTTTCATAGACGGAGGATTGGTCAATATCATAGGCGGTTGCTGCGGCACTACGCCGGCGCATATCGCCCGCTTCCCGGCTCTTGTAAGGGGAGCCAAACCGCACGTGCCCATTCCCGCCTCTGCCGTGTTGTGCCTTTCCGGCTTGGAAATGTCAGAGGTGAAGCCGGAGAACGGTTTTATCCGCATAGGCGAACGCTGCAACGTAGCCGGCTCCCGCAAGTTCCTCCGCCTGATAAAGGAGGGGAAGTATGAGGAAGCCCTGACTCTTGCCCGCAAGCAGGTGGAGGACGGTGCGCAGGTGATTGACATCAATATGGACGATGGTATGTTGGATGCCGTCAGGGAGATGACTACTTTCCTCAACCTGATAGCCTCCGAGCCGGATATAGCCCGCGTCCCCGTGATGATTGACTCTTCCAAGTGGGAAGTGATTGAGCGGGGACTGATGTGCGTGCAGGGCAAGAGCATCGTCAATTCCATTTCCCTGAAAGAAGGTGAAGCCGTTTTCCTGCAACGTGCTACCCGTATCCGCCAGCTGGGTGCCGCCGCCGTTGTGATGGCTTTTGACGAGAAAGGGCAGGCGGACACGTATGAACGCAAGATTGAGATATGCGCCCGCGCCTACCGTCTCCTGACGGAGCAGGTGGCTTTCCCTTCACAAGATATTATTTTCGACCCCAATGTGCTGGCTATTGCCACCGGCATAGAGGAACATAACGGCTATGGTCTGGAGTTTATCCGTGCCACGGAATGGATAAAGAACAACCTTCCCGGAGCCAAAGTGAGCGGCGGCGTGAGCAACCTCTCCTTTTCTTTTCGCGGCAACAACTATCTGCGCGAGGCGATGCACTCTGTGTTCCTTCATCATGCTGTCCGCAAGGGGATGGACATGGGTATCGTTAATCCTTCTACCGCTATATTATATGAGGATATAGACCCGTCCTTCCGCTCACTGCTGGAAGATGTGGTGTTAGCCCGCCGTCCCGAAGCTGCCGAGGAGCTGACGGCGTATGCACAGGAGTTGCAACAGCCTGCCCCTACCGCCACAACCGGAGAGAATCGGGAAGCATGGCGCGAGGCATCGGTAAGCGAGCGTTTGGAGTATGCCCTTATCAAAGGCTTGGGCGACTATCTGGAAACAGATTTGGCGGAAGCCTTGCAGCAGTATCCCCGCGCTGTGGATATTATCGACGGCCCGCTAATGAGCGGCATGAACAAGGTCGGCACACTCTTTGGCGAGGGTCAACTCTTCCTCCCGCAGGTTGTTAAGACTGCCCGCACGATGAAGAAAGCCGTTGCCATCCTCCAACCCGCCATTGAAGCGGCACAGGCAGGCACAGCACCCGCCAAGGCAGGCAAGGTATTGTTTGCCACCGTCAAAGGCGATGTGCACGACATCGGCAAGAACATTGTCTCCATTGTTTTGATATGCAACAACTACGAGGTGATAGACCTTGGCGTGATGGTGCCGGCGGAAGATATTCTACGGAAAGCCATTGAGGAGAAGCCCGACCTGATCTGCCTCTCCGGGCTTATCACCCCTTCTTTGGAAGAGATGGCGCATGTAGCCGACGAGATGCAGAAAGCCGGACTGACTATCCCCCTGATGATTGGCGGGGCGACAACATCCAAGCTACATACCGCCTTAAAGATTGCCCCGCACTACGACTATCCCGTTATCCACGTCATGGATGCCTCTCTGAGTCCCGTTGTCGCCTCCAAACTCCTGCACCCCGATACGCGCGATGCCTATATTGCCGAACTGAATAGCGAGTATGAAGCCCTCCGCACAGAGAAGGACACCAAAAAGC
>LBCX01000050.1 GCA_001657575.1 Bacteroidales bacterium Barb4 | reverse complement strand
ACGACGGCACCAACGAAGGTATTCGCCACAAGACAAAGCCTTTCTTCTCCTCCCAATTCCACCCCGAAGCCTGCAGCGGGCCTACGGATACGGAGTTTATGTTCGACTGGTTTGTGGAGGCACTGAACGGACAGCCGCTGTCCCTTCGGAAAAAGGAAGAAGCTCCGGCGGCGGGGAAGTTTGGAGGGGTCGGGGCGAAGGTGCTTGTGCTCGGTTCCGGTGCCCTCAAAATCGGTGAAGCCGGCGAGTTTGACTATTCCGGCAGTCAGGCGTTGAAGGCGATTAAGGAGGAGGGGGTTGAGACGATCCTTATCAATCCGAATATTGCGACGGTGCAGACTTCGGAAGGGGTGGCGGACAGGGTGTATTTCCTCCCCGTCACTCCTTTTTTTGTGGAAAAGGTGATAGAGAAGGAACGACCCGAAGGCATCCTGCTTGCCTTTGGGGGACAGACGGCGTTGAATTGCGGTGTTGCTCTGTATCAAAGCGGCGTGTTGGAGAAATATAACGTCCGCGTATTGGGAACGCCCGTGCAGGCGATTATGGATACGGAAGACCGCGAGCTTTTTGTCCGCAAGCTGGACGAGATAGAGGTAAAGACGATCAAGAGCGAGGCGGTTTCGACGATTGCAGATGCCCGCCGCGCGGCTGCCGAATTGGGCTATCCGGTTATCATCCGGGCGGCGTATGCGCTGGGCGGATTGGGTTCGGGCTTCTGCGACAATGAGGAGGAATTGAATGTGTTGGCGGAAAAGGCTTTTTCCTTCTCCCCGCAGGTATTGGTGGAAAAGAGTTTGAAGGGCTGGAAGGAAGTGGAATACGAGGTGGTGCGCGACCGTTTCGACAACTGTATCACCGTTTGTAACATGGAGAACTTCGACCCGCTCGGCATCCATACGGGGGAAAGTATCGTTATCGCTCCCTCGCAGACATTAAATAATACGGACTATCACAAACTGCGCGAACTGGCTATCCGCATCATTCGCCATATCGGTATTGTGGGGGAATGTAACGTGCAATATGCTTACGACCCCGAAAGCGAGGATTACCGCGTGATTGAGGTGAACGCCCGCCTGAGCCGCTCCTCGGCGCTGGCTTCCAAGGCTACCGGCTATCCGCTGGCTTTTGTGGCTGCCAAACTGGGACTGGGTTACGGCTTGTTTGATTTGAAGAACTCCGTGACGAAAACCACCACTGCTTTCTTTGAGCCGGCATTGGACTATGTAGTTTGTAAAATCCCCCGCTGGGACTTGGGCAAGTTTCACGGCGTAGCCCGCGAGATAGGGTCAAGCATGAAGTCTGTCGGCGAGGTGATGGCTATCGGTCGCACCTTCGAGGAAGCTCTCCAAAAGGGGCTTCGCATGATAGGGCAGGGGATGCACGGGTTTGTGGAAAACAAGGAATTAGTGATTAACGATATAGGCAAGGCACTGACGGAGCCGACAGACCGCCGCATCTTCGTTATCAGCAAAGCCTTTCACGCCGGTTATACCGTTGACCAAATACACGAACTGACCCGAATAGACCGCTGGTTTCTCCAAAAGCTGTATGGCATTATCCGGACGGATGAGGAACTTGGGCAGGGCAACTCCCTGCCGGACATATCCGACAGCCTTTTCCGCCAAGCTAAAATACAAGGCTTCTCCGACTTTCAAATAGCCCGTGCCGTTTTCAAAGACAGCATCACTGATTTTGAAGAAGCTGTTCTATCGGTGCGCCGCGACAGGAAGAAACGCGGCATCCTGCCCGTAGTAAAACAAATCGACACGCTCGCCGCCGAATATCCCGCACAGACCAACTATCTCTACCTTACTTATAACGGCACGGAGAACGATGTGCATTATCTGGGCGACAAACGTTCCATCGTTGTGCTCGGGTCGGGGGCTTACCGCATCGGCAGTTCGGTAGAGTTCGACTGGTGCGGCGTGCAGGCATTAAATACGATACGCAAGGAAGGCTGGCGTTCGGTGATGATTAACTATAATCCCGAAACCGTTTCCACCGACTATGATATGTGCGACCGTCTCTATTTTGACGAACTTACCTTCGAGCGTGTCATGGATATATTGGAATTGGAAAATCCGCATGGCGTGATTGTCTCTACCGGCGGACAGATTCCGAACAACTTGGCTATGCGTTTGGACGAGCAGCAGGTGCATATTCTGGGGACATCTGCCAAAAGCATTGACAATGCGGAAGACCGCGAGAAGTTCTCTGCCATGCTTGACCGTATCGGTGTGGATCAGCCACGCTGGAAGGAATTGTCTTCTATGGAAGACATCAACCTTTTTGTGGAAGAAGTCGGCTTCCCCGTACTGGTGCGTCCCAGCTATGTGTTGAGCGGTGCCGCCATGAACGTATGCTCCAATCAGGAGGAATTGGAACGCTTCCTGCAACTTGCTGCCAATGTGAGCAAGAAACATCCGGTCGTGGTCAGCCAATTCATTGAGTACGCCAAGGAAGTGGAAGTAGATGCCGTTGCCGACAGGGGCGAAATCATCATGTACGCCATCAGCGAGCATATCGAATTTGCCGGCGTACATTCGGGGGATGCCACCATTCAATTCCCTGCCCAAAAGCTCTACGTTGAAACCGTCCGCCGCATCAAACGCACCAGCAAGCAGATTGCCAAAGAGCTGAACATTTCCGGTCCCTTCAACATCCAATATCTTGCCAAAGGCAACGAGATAAAGGTGATAGAGTGCAATCTCCGTGCTTCCCGCAGTTTTCCCTTTGTCAGCAAGGTATTGAAGATAAACTTTATTGAACTTGCTACCCGCATCATGCTGGGCTTACCCGTAGAGAAGCCCTCCAAGAACGAGTTTGACCTTGATTATGTCGGCATCAAAGCGTCTCAATTCTCCTTTAACCGTCTGCAAAAGGCTGACCCCGTGCTGGGTGTTGATATGGCTTCTACCGGCGAGGTAGGCTGTCTGGGTGATGATGTCTTGGAAGCTGTCCTTACCAGTATGCTCTCCGTTGGTCACCGCATCCCTGCCAAAAACATCCTCCTCTCCACCGGCACAGCCAAGCAGAAAGCTGCCATGCTGGACGCTTCCAAGATGCTCTCCGAAAAGGGTTACAACCTTTTCGCTACCGGCGGCACTCACCGCTTCCTGCAAGAAAACGGCATCGCAAATACTCTCGTCTATTGGCCAAGCGAAAACGGACATCCGCAAGCCCTCGACCTTCTGCACGAAAAGAAAATCGATATGGTCGTAAATATCCCCCGCGACCTGACTGCCGGCGAACTGGACAATGGCTATAAAATCCGCCGCTCTGCCATTGACTTGAACATTCCGCTTATCACCAATGCCCGTCTGGCAAGTGCTTTCATCGAAGCGTTTTGCACGCTGAGCGTTGATGATATTTGTATTAAGAGTTGGCAGGAATATAAATAATATACGAATAAAGCCCCAAGAACAGACAATATGATAAAGACTATCACCATAGAAAACTATAAATCGATCCGACATTTGGAGTTGGATATGAAACCGATTAATATATTGATAGGTGCTAATGGTGCTGGAAAAAGCAACTTTATTGGTTTTTTCAAATTCTTGAGGCACCTGTTAGGACAGCATCTGCAACGCCATGTTGCAGAAGAAGGAAGTACGGATGATATTCTTTATTTTGGTTCCAAATGCTCCAATTTTATAGAAGGGCATATTGAATTTGAGATTGACTCTAAATCATCAAATAGTTATTATTTTAAGTTGTGCCCTAATTATGAAAACAGATTTTATTTTGAAAAGGAAGAGGCTTTCTTCCCGTATCAGATTAATCTTTTTGATGACTCTCTTAGTTTAGGGCAGTGGCACCATGAAAGTAGATTGGAAAAATATAGCAGGTCTGATGATTCTGCATTTCGCATGAAGAAATATACGGATTCATTCAAAGTTTTTCATCTCCATGATACCAGCAAAACATCAGGTATGAGAAAACCAGCGCAATTGGATGACAATGTATTTCTTCGTGAGGATGCCTCCAATTTGCCGGCCTATCTCTATTGGCTGCAAGAGAAATACCCGAAAAATTTTAAACGAATAGAGATGACTATTCGTTCCGTTGCCCCTTTTTTTGAGTGTTTTAACTTACAACCGGATCGACTGAATGAAGAACGGATAAAACTTGAATGGAAAGAAAAAGGTTCAGATGCCTATTTCAATGCCAAGCATCTTTCGGATGGTACTTTACGTTTTATTGCCTTGACAACTTTTTTATTACAGCCTGATGCTCCCAAAACGATCATTATTGATGAACCGGAATTAGGATTACATCCCTTTGCCATAAATAAATTAGCAGCTCTAATAAAAAAAGCATCGGTAAATTCACAAATTATCCTTTCCACCCAATCTGTAAATTTGGTGAATAATTTCTCTCCTGAAGATATTATTGCTGTGGATAGAGAAGATAAGCAATCCATTTTTAAAAGATTAGAAGCAGAAGAATTAATTGGTTGGTTGGAGAATTACAGCATCGGTGATTTATGGAACAAAAATGTAATAGGAGGCAGACCATGAAAT
This sequence comes from Bacteroidales bacterium Barb4, assembly GCA_001657575.1. Lineage (GTDB taxonomy): Bacteria > Bacteroidota > Bacteroidia > Bacteroidales > Tannerellaceae > Barb7. Next base: position 9,183 of record LBCX01000050.1, on the reverse strand, counting down.
CGCTCGTGTTTATTGTTGAAGGAGAAACTGAATGGGAATTTATCAATCGTTTATTGACTCCCTATTTGACGGAACAAGGTGTTAATACCGTTATATCAGCCATAATGATTACAATGAGTGGAGGGGGACACGGTTTTAATTCTATCGAACATTTCAAAAATACCATAGAACCCGTTTTGTTCCGAAAAGATGAACCTTTCATTACTACCATGATAGATCATTATGGAATAAACAGTGAACGCAAACTCCCCGGCTATGAAGAATGTATCAAGGGAAAAGATATGGAAGGTAGAATTGCTAAAATGGAAGAAAAGATTAATGAGGTGGTACAAAAAATAAAACCTTATCGATTCTTTATTCCCCACCTTCAACGGCATGAATTTGAGACCCTTTTATTTGCAAAACCGAATGAAGGATTTTATCTATATGATAAAAAAATAAAAGAAGAAATTATTGAATTGTGTAAATCTTTCCCGTCTATTGAAGACATCAATCATACTCCTCAAGGAGCACCTTCAAAAAGATTAGAAAAAATATTTACTAAATATAATGATAGGTATGAAAAGGTTACGGAAGCAGTTGATATTGCCGAACTGACTTCCATTCCATCCATGATGGAGCAATGTCCGCATTTCAAAAATTGGATAGAAACCATTATTAAAACGCTATGGGAACATTAGCAGGCACAGCCGGATAAGGCTTTAATAAATATATGGCAAAGAAAAAAGCAACCCCTAAAGCAAAGCGGAGCAAAAAGAAGAAGTCCGCCACCCCCTCTTTGCTTGTTTTGGTCAAGCGGATTATTATTGCCGCGCTTATAGCGGTAGCGGCTTTTGCGGCACTTGTCCTTCTGTATGAGCATTGGAAGAAGGAACCGTTCGCTCAACAAGAGGTTCCCCGTGCAACGGCAGCAGTCGCTCTCGCTTTTCCAAAGGATGCAGAATATCCTCGCCTGCAAAAGGAACGGAAGGAGCAAATCATCCGGCATGAAGGATACACCGTTTCGTATAATCCCGATGACAAAATTGCCAATTGGGTGGCTTGGGAACTCACGGCAGAAGAGGTGCGGAGCAGCATTGCCAAACGGACGAATTCCTTTGTGCCCGACCCTGACGTGAAGGGAGCTTCAGTCCATACGAAGGATTACACGCACACGGGCTACGACCGCGGACATCTGGCTCCGGCGGCTGATATGCACTGGTCGGAGAAAGCAATGCGCGAGTCATTCTACCTGAGTAATATTTGTCCCCAAAAGCCGAAACTGAACCGGGGTGTATGGAAAAAGTTGGAAGAGCAAAGCCGGCAGTGGGCAGAGAAGTACGGAGCATTGCTGATAGCCTCCGGTCCCGTGACAACGGACAATCCGGAACGCTTGGGGGAAGCCGGTGTGGCTGTCCCCCTTGCTTTTTATAAGGTGATTTGCGGTATTTCGGATAACAAATACAGGGGCATTGCGTTTCTGCTGGAAAACAGGGACTATGGCAGTGCCTCATTGCCATCGTTAGCTATTCCGATTGACAGTGTGGAGAAAGTGACGGGCATTGATTTCTTTTATCTGCTATCTGATGAAGAGGAAGAAGCGATGGAGGCTTCGGTGTATTTCTTTTAACGATTAACTTCATGTATGCACAATTGATAAGTAAGGAGAAGGCGGCGGCGGTTATCGGGCTGGGATATGTCGGGTTGCCGCTGGCGGTTGCCTTTGCCAGCAGGCTGCGGGTGATAGGCTTCGACATAGACGAGGGACGGCTGGATAAGTTGCGGCGGGGGATTGATCCGGCAGGCGAGTTGGAAGCGGAGGCTTTCGAGGGGAAGGATATTGTGTTTACTTCTTCGACAGAGAGACTGAAAGAGGCTTCCTTTTATATTGTTACCGTGCCCACACCTATTGACCGCCATAACCGTCCGGATTTGTCGGCTTTGCTGAGTGCCACCCGCCTGATAGGCAGTGTACTTTCCAAAGGCGATTATGTGGTGTACGAATCCACCGTCTATCCGGGGTGTACGGAAGAAGACTGTGTGCCATTGTTGGAAGAGCTGTCCGGATTGAAAGCCGGTAGGGATTTCAAAACGGGCTATTCCCCCGAACGCATCAACCCCGGCGACAAGGAGCATACGCTGGCAAACACTATCAAGATTATTTCCGCTTGCGACACGGAGGCATTGGACGTGATAGAGCAGGTTTACGCCGCGGTTGTCACAGCTGGTCTCCACCGTGCGCCGTCCATAAAGACTGCCGAGGCGGCGAAGATTATCGAAAATACGCAGCGCGATGTGAATATTGCCCTGATGAACGAACTGTCCATCCTTTTCGACCGGATGGGCATCAATACGTATGACGTGCTGACGGCTGCCGGAACGAAGTGGAACTTCCTGCCCTTTACACCGGGACTGGTTGGGGGACATTGTATCGGCGTGGATCCGTATTATCTGGTACACAAGGCTAAGGAGTTGAAATATCATCCGAAAATGATTAACTCTGGTCGTTTCGTAAACGACTCAATGGGCGGATATATCGGAAAGAAGATTGTAAAAAAGTTGATTGCCCAAGGAACGAATATACTTGGAGCACGCGCCTTGGTGATGGGTATCACGTTCAAGGAAAACGTTTCGGACATCCGCAATTCCAAAGTGATTGACATCATCCGTGAACTGAAAGATTACGGCATGGAAGTGGAAATAACCGACCCCTGCGCTTCGCCGGAAGAGACAGAGCGCGAATACGGACTGCAACTGACGGAAACGGTTGGCAGCAACTATGACGCCGTCATCGTAGCCGTAGCCCATAAGCAATACACCGGCTTAACGGAAGCCTACTTTCTGTCCATCACCCGCCGCCCTGCCGTTTTGGCAGACCCGAAAGGCATTTTTCGCGGGAAAATACACACCATGACTTATTGGAGTTTATAATTGGTACAAGTCCCAACGGTCGTAGAGTCACGCACACTCTTCCTGTAAACAATCTCTTTATCCGTTATCACCCCGTCCATTGGGATGTCAAAAGGTTCCGCAGGGAGATTGTCAAGAAGTTGAAAGTTGAAACAAACGCCTAATTTGGGAGTTGTAGCAGGCAAGGACGACAGAAAGCGATCGTAATACCCTTTACCGCGCCCCAGACGGTTGCAACGGCGATCGAAAGCGATGCCAGGGACGACAATCAAATCTATAACCGTTGATACAGCGGATGTATCGTAAGATGTGTTGCGGAGTGGCTCGCGGATGCCAAAAGCACCGGTGGTCAGCGCATGGTCGCTCGTGTAGGGATAAAAGCGGAGGTCGTTTTCCATGATTACAGGCAGGAGAATGGTTTTACGGTCTGCCCATTTGGCGAGGAATCCGACTGTTTCCGGCTCGAAGCGGATGGCATGATAGAGGGCGACACAAGCAGCACGGCGGAAGAGGGCAGTCTGCTCCAGCCTGTTCAGGACTTTGGCGGAATGTTCAGACAACCACTGCCGGGTGTATTCGTTCCCGCGACAGACCATATCTTTTCGAACGGTCTGCTTGGCTGTGCAGTTGTTTTCCATCGGTTGCTTGTTTGATAAATTCGGCGGTCGGGAGCGATTTGCCTTCGTTCAGTATCTTGACGGCTTGACGGAGGGTGATGTCGTCTTTTTGAAAAATGGGGTAGAAGCCTTCTTCATCGAAGAAGTTGCGGACGATATAGGCTTGCAACTGGGTTTCTATCAGTTTGGCGGAAAGTTGGATGAGAGCGGGACGTTTCCGGATACCTTTGGTGCTTGCAAAGTTGATGAAGTCGGCAAGCAAGGGCTGGCTTTGCAGATGTTCGTACAGTTCCTGCCATGTTTTGAAAGAGGAGAGCCGGTCGTGGTTTTTGTCGGAATAGTCCAAGGCGTAGAGATAGAGTGCGCCGCTGTTGACGATGCTTGTGTAGTAAGACGAGATGCCGTCGGTGTCGCGCGGGATGAAAATATCGGGCATAATACCGCCACCGCCGTACACTATGCGTCCGCCAAGCGTTTCATAGCAGCGGGATTCGTCCTGCCGGATGCTGTCGGCAGAGTCAAATTCGCCATGCACATAGCGGTTGTAAATATCCTGTTCGTATTCGTTGTTTTTCCCCAACTCATATTCTTTCTGGATGCTACGACCGGAGGGGGTGTAGTAGCGGGCAATGGTGAGACGTATCTCCGAGCCGTCGGTTAGGGTGACGGGGTTTTGCACAAGCCCTTTTCCGTAGGTGCGCCGCCCAATAATCAGCCCACGGTCGTTGTCCTGAACGGCTCCCGAGAATATTTCGCTGGCGGAAGCAGACGATTCGTCGGTGAGGACAATGATAGGATCGCCCAAGCAAGTCCCCGTGCCGTTGGAATGAACATCGGAACGGGGGAAGGCTTTCCCTTCGGTGTAAACAATCAGCCGCCCCGCCGGCAGGAACTCATTTACCAAGTTGATGGCGGCATCCATATATCCGCCGGTGTTCCCGCGCAAGTCAATGGCAAAGGAGGTGCACCCCGCCTGCTTCAGCTTGGCAATGGCGGTAATAAACTCGCCGTAAGTGGTACGCGCAAACTTGCTGACCTTGATATAACCGATATTATTGTCAAGCACATAAGCAATGTCCACCGAATGAACAGGTACATCCCCTCTGGTCACATCGAAATAAAGCAGGCTTTCGGACGTTCCGCGCTTCACACCCAGTTTCACGGTGCTGTTTCGCTCGCCCCGCAGTGTGCGCATGATTTTTGTTTGAGAAATATTGTTGCCGGAGTAGGTGGAATCATCAATGGTTATGATACGGTCGAAAGGCATAATCCCCGCCCTTTCCGCCGGTCCGCCGCCGATGACACTGATGACCAATATCGTATCGGTCTGCATATTGAACGAAACACCGATACCGCTGAAAGAGCCTTCCAAATCCTCACTAGCCGCCTCGGCATCTTCGGCGGAAATATATACCGAATGCGGGTCAAGCTCACTCACTATCTTCGGAATAATGTTCTCCACCAAACGGGACATATCAACCGTATCCACGTACTGCTCATTGATAATATTGAGAACGGCATTGACCTTATTGCCGCCAAGAGTCGTCCGGTAGATCCCGCCTTTCGACTGAAGTGACACATAGTAATTCCCGATAAAAATCCCCAAAGAAATACTAAGGGCAATAACAACGGGTAACCAGACGGATAGTTTTCGATTCATTTTCGTTTGGGAGATAGGAGTTGGGAGGCAGAAGTTTGAAGTTAGAATATAGAAGTTGGAGTTAGAACTGACTACTAACTCCCAACTTCCAAGAAATCCACGGTTATACCGGCACGTCGCAACAATTCGCAACCTTCATTTGTATGATATTCTTCGGAATAAACCACACGCTTGATACCAGATTGAATGATTAACTTGGCACATTCGAGACAGGGAGAGGCAGTAACATAGATGGTAGCCCCCTCACTGCTGTTGGAGGAAGCGGCAACCTTTGTAATGGCATTCGCCTCAGCGTGCAACACACACGGCAGAGTGACATTGTCTGCATCCTCGCAAACATTCTCAAAGCCGGCAGGAGTGCCGTTGTAGCCGTCGGAAATAATCATATTGCCCTTCACGATCAGCGCACCCACCTGCCGGCGTTTGCAATAGGAATTTTCCGCCCATATTGCAGCCATGCGCAGGTAGCGTTTATCCGTCTCCTGTTTCTTTTTAGACTTTTCGTCCATAATTATACATTTAGAATATAGGGGCAGACCTATCCCGTATCCCATCCTTAATCAGCAACGCCTCAATGCTCGGCTCTTGTCCTCGAAACCTCTTGTAGAGAACAGCCGGATCTTCCGTCCCCCCTCTTGATAAAACATTATCCCGAAAAGACTTAGCCGTCTCCCTGTCAAATATGCCATTCTTCTTGAATACAGAAAACGCATCGGCATCCAGCACCTCCGCCCATTTGTATCCGTAATACCCTGCCGCATACCCTCCTGAAAAGATATGACTGAAAGCACTGCTCATCAACACCTCCGGCACTTCCGGCAATACCGCCGTTTTTGCCTGCGCCGCTTTCTCAAAAGCAGTAACATCCCCCTCAAACGGAACAGTCAGCGTATGCCAAGCCATATCCAGAAAACCGAAACTCAACTGACGGCAACAGAGATAACCGGCATTAAAGTTTGCCGCATCCGTCAGCCTCTGCACCAGCTCCTGCGGAATCTTCTCGCCCGTCTCATAATGCACCGCTATGCAATCCAGAAACTCCTTTTCCGTCAGCCAGTTCTCCATAATCTGCGAAGGAAGCTCCACAAAATCATGATAAACGTTCGTACCGGAAAGACTCGCATAAGTGCAACCCGTCAGCATCCCGTGCAGTGCATGACCGAACTCGTGCAGGAACGTATTCACCTCGTCAAAAGTAAGAAGTGACGGCTTCGTTTCCGTCGGGCGGGTAAAGTTCATCACAATGATCGTCTGCGGACGGCTGTCCTCCCCCTTCGCATTGCGATACTGCGGCTTCACCTCATTCATCCATGCACCGGACTGCTTGCCTTCGCGGGGATGAAAGTCCGTGTAAAGCACCGCCAAAAAACTCCCGTCGGCATCAAACACCTCGTAAGCCGTCACCTCCGGATGATAAACCAGTATCTTTTTGTTTTCCTTGAAAGTAATCCCGTAAAGCCGTGTGGCAAGCCCGAAAATAGTTGAGCGCACATTGTTCAGCTCAAAATACGGACGGGTCATCTCATCATTCACATTGAAACGGACATCTTTCAGTTTCTCGGAATAATAACTCCAGTCCCAAGGCATAACCGTAAAGTTCTCCTTCTCAGCCCCCAAAGCAAACCCCTGCACCGCATTATACTCATTAATGGCAGCAGGCTTGTACGCCTCCAGCAACTCATCAAGCAGGCGGTACACAGCCTCAGGACTCTTAGCCATCGTATGATGCAAATTATACTCCGCAAAATTAGCCTCACCCATCAGGCGGGCAGTCTCCAGTCGGATATTGACAATACGCCTGACAATCTCCTTGTTGTCAAGCTCATCACCCTTGTTGCCCGTACTCATATACTCGCGATACATCTTCTCGCGCAACTCGCGCGAAGCGGAATAACGCATAAACGGCTGATAACTTGGAGCGGAAAGATTGAAAAGCCACCCCTCCTTCCCCTTGCTTTTGGCTAAGGTCACGGCAGCCTCAAGCGCACTTTCCGGCAGACCTGCCAAATCCTTCTTGTCAGTAATATGCAACTCGAAACGGTTCTTGTCTTTCAGCGCATTCTGGTCGAAACGGACGGTGAGGACACTCATCTCATTACTCAGTTGGCGATACGTCTCCTTATCTTCATTGCTAAGTGTGGCACCCCGCTTCTTGAAAGCCTCGTAAGTTTCTTCCAGCAACTTGGCACCCTCCCCCGAAAGGTTCAGTCCCTCTCTGCCGTTATAAACCGCCTTCACCCGCCGGAATAAATCCTCATTCAAATAAATATTGTTGGAACTTTCCGACAGCATCGGCGAAACTCGCTGCGCAATCTCCATCATCTCATCATCCGCCTCCGCATTCAACACATTGAAGAAAGCGGAAGAAACCTGCTGCATCAGTTCCCCGCCGCGGTCGAGTGCCACAACTGTATTCGCAAACGTCGCCGGTTCCGGATTAGTGGCAATCGTCTTCACTTCCCTCTCCAACTGCCGGACAGCCTCCTCAAAAGCCGGCTCATAATGTTCCGTTTTAATCTTGTCGAACGGCGGAGTGCCGTGAAGAGTTTTATACTTCCCGAAAAAAGGATTCTCAGCCGCATTTGCCATACCTGCCATACTCAAAAGAATTATTAAATAACTGATGTTACGTAGAAGTCCCGAAGGGACGAAAGATTTCAGCCCCACATGGAGCGAAGCGGAATGTGGGGTTAAATGAGACACCGTCAGGAAAGCCCTGAAAGGATGACCGAATAATTTATGTGGCGCATTAATAATCATTGTTTGTAATTTTTATCGTCCTGCCAGGACTTTATTGGTATATATTTATCTAAAAACCAACGTGCCGCCTCGCTTTACGTTGGGCTGAAATCCAGTGTTCCTTCGGAACTTAACACCTTCCATTAAAGAAGCGTCACTATCTCCATCCCCTTCCGGATAGCCGCCTCGTTCATGGGAATCAGCTTGTGATGCCGTTCGGGAAGGGACTTTTTGAGTCCTGCCAGCACGTTCTCCAACCTGACCATCGGAGCAATCTTGAGCAGTCCGCCCAGCACAATCATATTAAACGCCTTCTCATTCTTCATCTCCGTTGCCGCATCCATTGCATCCACGCGATACACGCGGACGTCTTTCCGTGTCAAGGCAGTACGTATGCCATACCCGTCATAGATAAGGATACCGCCCGGCTTCACCTTACTCTCGAACTTCTCCAGCGAAGGCTGGTTCAGCACAATCACGATGTCGTAAGTGTTTAATATAGGTGAGCTGATCGGATCGTCGCTCAGGATAACAGTCACATTCGCCGTTCCCCCCCGCTGTTCCGGCCCGTAGGAAGGCATCCACGTCACTTCTTTCCCTTCCATAAGCCCGGAGTAAGCAAGTATCTTGCCCATTGACAATACGCCCTGCCCGCCGAAACCGGCTATGATGATTTCTTGTTTCATTGATTTGCTTATTGATTTATTGAAAAACAACTGCAAGGTTTTTATCAAACATTCTTCAAATCCCCCAGCGGATAAAACGGAAACATATTCTCCTCCATCCACCGGTTGGCACCGTCTGGAGTAGTTTTCCAGCCGGAGGAGCAGGTGGATACAAACTCAACAACGGAAGTCCCCCGCCCTGCCATAGCGTTTTCGAAAGCTTTGCGCAGCGTTTTCTTGGCTTTGCGGACGGCAACGGCAGTGTGTACGCTCTGACGGGTGACGAGGCAGGTGCCTTCCAATTGTGCCAGCAGGTTACTGATTTTCAGTGGATAACCATTTAGGGCAACGTTCCGCCCGTAGGGCGTGGTGGCAGTTTTCATGCCTTCGAGGGTAGTCGGTGCCATCTGTCCGCCCGTCATGCCGTAGATGGCGTTGTTGACGAAGACGATGACGATATTCTCGCCTCGGTTGGCGGCATGAATCGTTTCGGCGGTGCCGATGGCGGCAAGGTCGCCGTCGCCCTGATAGGTGAAGACCATCTTCGAGGGGTTCAACCGCTTGGCAGCCGTGGCAACGGCGGGGGCGCGTCCGTGAGCCGCCTCTATCCAGT
>LBCX01000304.1 GCA_001657575.1 Bacteroidales bacterium Barb4 | reverse complement strand
ACGGATGCTTTTGTCAAGTCGAAATCGAAAAAACACCGTCACTACTGCGTTCTCGCAACTCTGTGACCAATTCATGATTCGCAGAAACCATGCCAAATCTTTTGACGGGTTCAAAAGCAGAATACCCTCAAAAATAATGGCACTGACGGTGATTCAATTGATTAACAAACTAAATGACAAGAATATTAACAACTTAAAAATCTGTATTGCCTAAATGCACTACGGGTTGAATTTAGTGTTTTTAATCCTGCAATAGTATCTCTTTTTTACACGGGGCAAATCTAAGGTGACAGGGTTTGAAACCCTGTTAGGGGTTTGCAGTTACCCTGGTTTTTAATATGCGTTTGCAGCAGTTTATTGCAAAATGCTGTCCAAATTATTTGTTCTTTTGCAGGCAAATTAGGAGACGTATGCACAAAAAGAGTAGTCCTGTTGTGTTTTTTAATTCCCGTTTTACTTCTGTTATCAGTATTTCCTTGATGCTATTCCTTTTAGGGCTTATCTTATTGGCGGGTCTGACGGGCAACAGGCTCTCGGTGTATGTGAAGGAGAATATCTCTTTTTCCGTTCTCCTGAAAGACAATCAGCGGGAATCGGACATCAGGCAGATGCAGAAGCGGTTGGACGCTCTGCCTTTTATCAAGTCTGCCGAATATATTTCCAAAAAACAAGCGTTGAAAGAGTTGGAGGAGGCATTGGGTGAGAATCCGGAAGCCTTTCTCGGCTACAATCCCTTGCAGGCTTCCATTGAAGTGAAGCTGTATTCCGACTATGCCAACCCCGACAGTCTGCAACTGGTAGAAAAACAAATCAAATCATACGCTTCCGTGACCGATCTCCTCTACCGCAAGGATATGATGGAGATGGTTCATTCCAATATCATGCGGCTGGGCATTATCCTGTCGGCGTTGGCGGTGGTGCTGATGGTGATTTCCTTTGTGCTGATAAGCAATACAATCCGCCTGCTGATTTATTCCAAGCGTTTCCTGATTCATACGATGAAGCTGGTCGGGGCTACTTACGGTTTTATCCGCCGTCCTTTCGTGCGGTATAATATGTGGAGCGGGATTATTGCCGCCGGGCTGGCGATATTGCTGCTGGCGGGGACGTTGTATTATTTGCAGAGCGAGTTGGACGGCTTCAGGCAGGTGTTGGATGTATATACGCTGGCGGCGGTGTTTGCGGTGGTGCTGGTGGCGGGGATTGTGCTGCCGGTTGTGGCTACGGTCTTTGCGGTAAACCGCTATTTGCGGATGGGGACGGACGAGATGTTTTTAATATAATCGTTAACAGTTAAATAAAATGGATAAGAGGGATTTTGCATTCGGGAAAGAGAATTTCGTGTGGGTAGCTGCGGCGGTGGCAGTGATTGTGGTCGGCTTTGTGCTGATGAGCGGCGGAGGTTCGGCTGACGGGGTCGGTTATAATCCGGAGATATTCAGTACGCGGCGGATTGTGGTCGCACCATTGGTTACTTTGGCAGGGTTTGCCTTGATGATTGTCGGGATATTGAAGGGCAACAAGCGTGAGACTGCGGAAGAATGAGTGTCATAGATGTGGTTATTATTGCGATTGTTGAGGGGCTGACGGAGTTTCTGCCGGTGTCATCAACGGGGCATATCATTATTGCACAGAGCCTGTTGGGCGTTGAGAGTACCGACTTTGTGAAGGCGTTTACGGTGGTTATTCAGTTCGGAGCGATATTGTCGGTAGTTTGCCTGTATTGGAAGCGATTCTTCCGGTTGAACGGTGGGGCGGTGACTGATGTGAAGAGCTTTCTGCATAAGTTTGATTTTTATTGGAAGCTGCTGGTTGCCTTTATTCCGGCAGCAGTAGCAGGGCTTCTTTTTGGTGACGAGATAGATGCCTTGCTGGAGAACGTGTGGGTTGTGGGGGCTATGCTGGTTGCCGGTGGTGTTTTCATGCTGTTTGTGGACAGGCTGTTTAACCGGACGGAGGATGTGCAGGTTGTGACGGAGAAGAAGGCGTTTTATATAGGACTTTTCCAGTGTGTTGCCATGATACCGGGGGTGTCCCGTTCGATGGCTACGATTGTGGGGGGTATGGCGCAGCGGCTAACGCGGAAGGCGGCGGCGGAGTTTTCGTTCTTTCTGGCTGTACCGACGATGTTTGCGGCTACCGCTTACAAACTGCTGAAACTGTTTATGGAGCCGGGCGGCAGCGAGGTGTTGCAGGCTAATCTGTTTGCGTTGCTGTTGGGCAATGCGGTTGCTTTTGCGGTCGCTCTGGCGGCTATACGGTTCTTTATCGGTTATGTGACGAAATACGGGTTTAAGGCGTTCGGGTATTACCGGATTATTGCCGGAGGCATTATCCTGGCGATGATGCTGACGGGGCATAACTTACAGATTGTTTAGATGGATTTCATAGCGGGAGAGATACTCTATTTCAATAAACCTTACGGGTGGACATCGTTTGACTTGGTAAACAAGTTCCGCTACCGTTTGTCGCAGGCATTGAAAGTAAAAAAGATAAAGGTGGGACATGCCGGCACCTTAGACCCGCTGGCTACCGGTGTCATGATTCTTTGCACGGGAAAGGCTACGAAGCGGATTGATGAGTTTCAGGGTCAGACCAAAGAGTATGTCGCCACGCTCAAATTGGGCGAAACCACTCCTTCCTTTGATTTGGAGAAAGCGGTCAATGCCGTCTATCCGACAGCGCATATCACCCGCGAGACAGTGGAGCAGGCTCTGCAATCCTTTACGGGAACCATCCGGCAAATACCGCCCGTCTTCTCTGCCTGCAAGGTGGAGGGCAAGCGGGCGTATGAATTGGCGAGGAAAGGCGAGGAGGTCGAACTGAAAGCCAAAACTTTGGTGATAGACGAGATAGAGTTGCTGGAATATGCTCTCCCCGTTGTCAAGATACGTGTCGTATGCAGCAAGGGCACTTACATCCGTGCCTTAGCCCGTGACATCGGCATAGCCCTACAATCGGGCGCACACCTGATTGCGCTGGAACGCACGCGGATAGGCGGTGTGACGTTGGATAGGTGCCTCTCGGTGGACGATATGGAAGCCTTTCTCAACAAGCAAGTATAAAAAGTAAACAGTAAATAAAGAAGTATGAAACTGTCAAAGTTCAAGTATGAGTTGCCGCCGGAGCGGATTGCCCTGTATCCGACAGAGCACAGGGATGAGTCGCGTATGATGGTTATCCACCGCAAGACGGAGGAAATCGAACACCGCACCTTTAAGGATATTCTCGACTATTTTGGAAAAGGAGACGTCTTCATATTCAACAATACAAAAGTGTTCCCCGCCCGCCTCTACGG
>LBCX01000303.1 GCA_001657575.1 Bacteroidales bacterium Barb4 | reverse complement strand
TCGGAACCTCCGTTTTTACCTTTCCCAACGACCCTCTAACTTCTGTAAACCATACGCCCTTATACGTTATGCCAAATCCTCCCTGTCCAACAACGCATGTAAGGCGGTATTTTCCGTTTTGAAGAAGATGTCTGTCGGGCAAATTCATAAATACAGCGGTATCTTTTTAATCTGCCAAAAGTACGGCATTTATGCAAAAGAATAAAAGAAAGACAGGATATTTTGCCGCAGCCCTGCTGTACTGTTGATGTGGTGTATGGGAATGATGTAAAAAGAATAATTGTCTCTTGTCCGTCCGGTGCAGTTTTCTGCAAGAAGGTCTTTGAGAGTATCGGCAGAGCGGTGACCGGCAAACAAGCGGGAGAGGGACTCATCGGTAAAGACTTCCATTACCCCGTCGGTGCACATGAAAAAGCAATCGCTTTCCCGTATGTCTTTCAGCAGGACTACATCGGCTTCCGTCGGACGGGCAGTGCCTTGTATGGCACGCAGTATCACATTCTTCTGCGGATGGTTGGCTGCTTTGGACGGAGACAGTTTGCCTAATTTCACCCATGAATTGACTAAGGAATGGTCTTCCGTCTGATAGCGGATGGCTCCTTCGCGGAATTGGTAAATACGGCTGTCGCCCACATGGGCTAAGGTAATGCCCGCCGTACCCACATACAGCAGGGTCATCGTTGTAGCCATTCCGCCGGCTTCCGGATGCCTTTTTACATAATCATCAAAACGGGCTTCCGTGTATTGTATGGCTTTGCGGATAAACTCGGCAGTCGGGTCGCCTTCCAGAAAAGAAGAAAAGTAGGATTGTATGGATTCACAGGCTAAGGCACTGGCTATTTCGCCTTTCTCGGCACCGCCCACCCCGTCGCAGACAAGAAACAGCCGTTGCTGGGAAGAGACCGTTTCCGGCTGCGGATAGACAGAGTCTTCATTGTTTAATCTGCCCCCTGTGTCACTGACGGCGCGTGGTTTGTCAATTGAGATATTCATAACAGCAAAATCATTAGGGATAAATGCCCTTACAGGGAGAATTGAAGAACCGTATGACCGATGACGATTTCGTCCTTATCGTTTAATACAATTGTTTCTCCTTCTCCTAAATAATTGCTGTTGTATAACGTGCGGTTTTTGCTGTTATTATCTGACAGATAATGTTTATACCCCTGTTTGCCGTCTTTTTTCACCTCAATGCGTATGTGCTCCCGGCTCATGGACTTGTCGCCCGTGTCAATATGTATGGTTGCTTGGGAGGCGGCAGATTTACGCCCGATCACATTCATTCCCTCGTGCAGGGGGAATGAGTGAATGTTCGTATCGCCATCGGTAAGTAAGGTGATTTTGCCTATACCGGCATTGGGCTGCCGGATAAGGACGGTATCGGAAAAATCAGAATCGAAAACGCAGAGATCCTCTTCGGTAAGCAACGATATGGGAATAGCTTCTTTACAGCTCGGACATTTGAACAACCGGATACCCGCGGGCAATTTCTTTTCGTCCACTTTCAGCCCCACATGGCAGTGCGGGCACCGGACAGGAATCATATCATAACGATAATGTCATCCATACCGCCCGCATTCCAGTCGGCAGACGACATATCCAACATATCGGCATCCGACAGCATCAGTGTATCGTCCGACAGCATGATAAAGTTGGAACCGTCATAGTTTTCATCAATAAACACGGCATCGGACAACATCCCGTCGTTGTCCGAGTCAATGGCAACAGCGTCTGTCCAAACGGCTTCCTCGCTGTCGATGGTTACAAATTCATATTCTTTGTTTTGCATGACTTTATTTATTAAACGCCGCGAATGTAGGGTGATCTAATCGAAAGAAAGAGGTCTAAAAGCCTCTGTTTTATTAAGACAGCACTTCATTGTACAAAGCAGGTGATTTTAACAGACGAAACAGGCTTTATCACTCATTCACCCATTTAGCTTTGCAGGCAGGGCATTGCTTCTTGTTCGCCAACAAATCCCAGGGCTGTTCCCCCAGATACGTCCCGCATTTGGGACATACGTATTTCTTTCTGAACTCAACCGTCATCTCTTGCAACAGCCCCGGCATCTTAGCCGATTGTTTGGCTCCCAAATAAATACCGATGGCGGGAGCGCAAATCACGACCAACAGACTGACTCCAAACAACCAAGAACTCCCCTTTCCCAAAAAACCGATAGTTACACCGATAACCCCCGGCAACGCAAAAGGCAACGATTGAAACAACCTTGCCCTGAACAGATTGGAAGACTGCACCTTTATCTTCTCCGCTATATACTCGTCATACACTTTTTTCAGGGCGGCAAACTCTTCGCTGTAATCATTATTATATCGGAGTATTTCGGAAAGTGTCACGGCACAAGACGGATCGCCCAATGCAATAGCATCCGCCGGGGTTACCCGTTTCCTAAGAATCTGCTGTCCGTTTACAAACGTGCCGTTGGTGGAATCGGTATCCTCCAACAGCCATCCGCCGTCATCCCCGCGAACCAACTGCGCATGATAACGGCTTGCATGGGGATTATCAACCACATAATCGTTATCCTTCGCCTTCCCAATCCTGAGCTTCATTCTCCTCTTGGTTTCTCACTTCTGTCTGTTCCAGCTCCCTTTCCATCGATTCTTTCAACGTCTTCAAAGGCTCTCTGGGGAAGGTCAGTTCGCGAGGCTTCCCTTCGCCCGCCAGCAGCAACAGCCGCTGTTTGGGAACGTTGATTTGGAGGATATGATTTTTATTGATGATATGGCTCTTTCCTACACGTGACAGAATAGCAGTGCTTCCGGTAATCTGACGTTCCAACATGGCTTCTATCTTTCCTATATTAAGAGAAATCGTAAACTGTAAGCCCCCCGATAAAAGCAGCTTGGTGTACGCCTTGTCCGCCTCGAAATAGAGTATCTTCCCTATATTGACGCGCAACAATTCATCCCTTGTCCTAATAACCAAATAGTGTTCCATAGCTTTCATATTCTTATTTCTTTTTCTAAGCCGCCAAAAGTATAGTTTCCCACTGATGCGGCAAATAAAAGGATAAGCAATGTTACTTGAAATAGCCTGTTAGGCTTTCAGGCAGATAGAAAGTATTGTTTTTATCCACGTAAATAACAACGGAGCTCAGGCGGATGTCTTCCCCGCCCTTGCGCCCCGCCTTGACGGTATCGGTAAACGGGGAGATGGTCAGTTGCTTCCTGCTGTCCTTCCTGTTTCTTACGACAAGGGTCGGGAAGGGTTTCGTATCGGAAGCCGGAAGTATTTCGCAATCATACTCCTTGAACACATCCGTATGCGGGGCGAATATCCTGCCTGTAAT
>LBCX01000302.1 GCA_001657575.1 Bacteroidales bacterium Barb4 | reverse complement strand
AAAAATCTTTTGGTTAGACTTTGGATCCATTGTGCCAATCGTTAAAGCCAAAATACGCACCTCATCGATACTCAATCGGTAACTAGCCTCAATAAGACTATTAGCCTTAACTACAACTAAATCTTTTGCCATAAAACTACAAACTTCCTGTATTAAGCTACACAATTAAAATTTATGTAGTCTAATAATAAGACTACATTATAAAAAAGTAAAGTAGTTCATAACAGGAAATTTGTAGTCTTATAACAGGAAATTTGTAGTCTTATAACAGGAAATTTGTAGTCTTATAACAGGAAATTTGTAGTCTTATAAATCTCTGAAGCCTTGTGTAACAAGGATCGCAGAAACCGAAAACAAGTAAAACAAGTAAAATATAAAAATATAGAGCCTAACTGCTCTTTTTTGGGCTGAAAGCCCTATTTTTTTATCTTTTTACACTAAAAAAAACCAGTTTTAACTTAGATACAACCAAATAAAACCAAATAATACTAAATAAAACCTTTTTTATACCTAGATACTACGTTGTGCATATTAAAAGTTTACTTAACAGAGAGGGCAAGATATGTAAAGTAGGCCTTATTTTATGAAATAAAATAAATCCACTTTACTCGGCTATATTCGCTGTGAGCTCAAATCCTATATCTTGTCCTTCGGAGTTTTTACGCCAAAAGAGATGAACTGATAAAACGGCTCAAATTAATAATTTAAGGCAAAAGCTAGGGGAAACCTAAACCAAGTTACAAAAAACGCAACAGGAGCTGTCTAAAATGCGTTATAACAAACAGATGAAGTTACAACAGGAAAAACTAAAGGAGCGGCAGAAAAACCGTTCTGTGGATGATTTGAAACGTTCTAAGGGGGTTAGTTTTGGTCGGTAGGTCAAGAAATGGTTAATCTGCCGCCTAAAATTCTATTGAATAGCGTAGTTTTTCAATGGAATTTTAAGGGGAAACAACCGCAGGGCGTTAGATGTAATGTGCTATCTCAGACAAACAAAAACCGCCTAAAAAAGGCGGTTTTATGGTAAAATCTTTCACGGCTGGTCAGGTGTTGTCATTACCTGACTGGCGGGTCAGGTAGTGGCACATCTCGATCAGTTTGTTTTAACTCTGATTGGAGATCAGACCGATGAAAATTATCTTGATAATTCTTATCGTGTTATTCGTGTTGCTCTACAGCCCGACAGCTTGGTAGCACTTGAATAACTAGCCAAAAGGGGCGAACTTCTGTTCGTCCCTTTCTTATTATATGATCTTAATTAAATATTTCAACATTGACAAAAGTCTTTACCATCTATAAAATTAAATTAACTTAATTTAATTCCATGGAGAAATATGATGAGTGAAAGACTAATTCAAGCAATGAAACTGGTCGTAGAAGAGCAAGAAGAAATCAGAAAAATTGTGGAAACACAAGGAAAAATCATTGAAACTCAAGGTTTCGCTATTGCTAATTTAGAAAAGAAAATACAGGAATTAAGAGATTGTGCAATCAAAGCTGAAATTGCAAATGGCGTACCAACAAAACAAGTTGCTTCAAAATACCAGATAACGTCATCGAGAGTATCTCAAATAGCTCCAAGACAACGTCATT
Organism: Bacteroidales bacterium Barb4; assembly: GCA_001657575.1. Lineage (GTDB taxonomy): Bacteria > Bacteroidota > Bacteroidia > Bacteroidales > Tannerellaceae > Barb7. The sequence continues at coordinate 1,726 of LBCX01000302.1, read as the reverse complement.
AAAAAAAGAAAAAGGGCGTAGATGTCAAAATCTACGCCCTTTTCCGATAATCTGTATCGTGCGTTCTTTGCTATGATCACAGACCCTAGACAAGTCAAATCATAGCAAACTTTGACTAATTTCATAATTTAACAATCTGTAGTTTATTTTTCCCATAAACTACAGTGGTTTTTCATATTTTTCTTTAATTTTCATAATATCAACAAGCAAAGATTCATAATCTAATTGATTATGATGAGTGCTATAAATATGCTCACGTAGCCCACACAAAAATAATTCATCATCGTTCAGAGAGTCCGAATACGGTAAGTTGCGACTCAAAAAACCTTGAATTTGGGCAATAGCCTCAATCAGAACATCTTTTTGAATTATGGTTGCCATTTTTTCCCCTCATCTCCATATTCCAATAAATCAATTTGCTTTCTTAATTCCTCTATCGTTTCAATTTCACCTGAAACAAATTTGTAAAATAAAGCCTCAGCTTCCTTAGAAGGATATTCCCCCTCCAAAGCAAAACTAGCTAAGGCATTTCTTACATGGTATTCCCTTCTAGCTAAAACTTCTGGTGTTAATTCTTCACCACTCATAAAATCTAAACCCCATCTCTTAAATCTTAACCAACTCACAATCTACAATTTTGTATCCACGCTTTTTAAGCGTTTCTACAAATGTTTTTCTTGTACCTAACTTCGATTTATTGCTTGCATTTCCAGTTAAGAAAATCCAATAAAATAACAAATCTTCATTTGGTACATCTTCGATGTTTTGGTAAAAATCTTCTAAAACTTTTAAGCAATCTTTAGCCCACATTCCATACTCGTGATTACTCATTCGTGGATCTTGTCGGTTCAATGTAACGTATTTCCCGTATTTATTTTTATGCGGAAAATTAGGGCGTTTTGCAGATTTTTCAGCAGCTTGAACCTCTTGCTTTGTTCTAATTGAGAAATGCAAGGAATGAATAGAACGCCCTCGCTTAATTTGTTCTACTTCAACAAACAAATCTGATTTTTCGTTAATTTCAGTGATGGCAGGATCTAAAACCCTTGCTTTAAAGTTATTCCAACGTGGGTAGTTATCTGCAACTTGTAACCACTCTTTGAGCTTATCAACAGTAATTTCTCGATTCCCAACTGAGCGATATTGCGTAATCAGTTCATAAATACGGATTGAATGCACGCTATTGAAATAAGCAATATTTTTGAGCTGATATTGTGCGAATTGTCCTTTAAGCTGTGTTAGATATGGCATTACTTCATCAGTCATTGCAATCCTAAAACGCCCCTCTTTCTTGAAATATGTCCGGGATGAAACCCACCGAAATTCAGTTACTCTATTGCTGTCTTCGGTTTTTACGCTACGCTCATAAATTCGCTTGATAGCCCCCTGAATTTGCTTGTAAGCATTATCCATACTAATTTCTGGAAACTCACGCACAAAATCAGCCACAGTAAAATCAAAAATCTTTTGGTTAGACTTTGGATCCATTGTGCCAATCGTTAAAGCCAAAATACGCACCTCATCGATACTCAATCGGTAACTAGCCTCAATAAGACTATTAGCCTTAACTACAACTAAATCTTTTGCCATAAAACTACAAACTTCCTGTATTAAGCTACACAATTAAAATTTATGTAGTCTAATAATAAGACTACATTATAAAAAAGTAAAGTAGTTCATAACAGGAAATTTGTAGTCTTATAACAGGAAATTTGTAGTCTTATAA
>LBCX01000301.1 GCA_001657575.1 Bacteroidales bacterium Barb4 | reverse complement strand
TCCTGACGGCAACGTATTTTATCCTGAACCCCTAACAGGGCTTAAAGCCCTGTTAGGGGTTCGGTAGTTGTACTTACAATGAAAGTCTTATCACCTCCGCCCATTCATTCACTTCGGAATATATCTTTTCCACCTTTCCATCGGAAGCCCTGAATAATAATCGGGGAAAAGCATCATCCGTTGAATTGTCATAGACATAAAGCCTGTCAACGACGGCGGCAATTTCACAACAATTGGCGATGGATTTTGAATAGCGGCTTATTATTTTGGAAATGGGAACATCGTGACCGCCACCTAAGACTCTTTGGGTTACGCGGAGAATATTGATTGTAGGATTATCCGTTCCGATAAAGAACTCACGTCAATGTTAGAAATCAGGTGCAAATATATAGTTGTAATAGCATTCTGTGCCGCGTAAAGTTTGGCATAATCTGTCAAAACATCTGTCATATCAATAGTTCTTACCCTGCGGAATAAGTTTGGCACGGCATTTGTCAAATAATCGGCAGATCCTTAAAAAGGGTATATGGAATCAGATGTATAACAATTAAAAATAAACAGACATGGGAAAGATTATTGGAATTGACTTGGGAACTACCAACTCATGCGTTTCCGTATTGGAAGGCAACGAACCGGTTGTAATAGCCAACAGCGAAGGCAAAAGAACGACTCCTTCCATCGTGGCTTTTGTGGAAGGCGGCGAACGTAAAGTGGGCGACCCTGCCAAGCGGCAGGCTATCACCAACCCCGAAAAGACGATATTCTCCATCAAGCGTTTCATGGGCGAAACGTTCGACCGGGTGCAGAAGGAAACGAACCGCGTACCGTATAAGGTAACGCAGGGGGGCAACAATACGCCGCGCGTGGACATTGACGGTCGCCTCTATACGCCGCAGGAAATATCCGCTATGGTTCTTCAAAAGATGAAGAAAACGGCGGAGGATTATCTGGGGCAGGAAGTGACCGATGCGGTAATCACTGTTCCCGCTTACTTTAGCGATGCGCAGCGTCAGGCGACAAAGGAAGCTGGCGAAATAGCCGGACTGAATGTGCGCCGTATCGTAAACGAACCGACTGCCGCTTCTCTGGCTTACGGTCTTGACAAGACAAGCAAAGATTTGAAGATTGCCGTATTCGACTTGGGCGGCGGCACATTCGATATTTCCATCCTTGAACTGGGCGACGGTGTGTTTGAAGTAAAATCAACCAACGGCGATACCCATTTGGGCGGCGATGATTTCGACCACGTCATTATCGACTGGCTGGCAGAAGAGTTCAAACGTGAAGAAGGCTTGGACTTGCGCAAAGACCCGATGGCTCTGCAACGTCTGAAAGAGGCTGCAGAAAAGGCTAAGATTGAGTTGTCAAGCACGGCAAGCACGGAGATCAACCTGCCGTACATCATGCCGGTGGACGGTATCCCCAAGCACTTGGTGAAGACATTGACACGCGCCAAGTTTGAACAATTGGCTGACAGCCTGATACAGGCATGTATCGAACCCTGCCGGCAGGCGTTGAAAGATGCAGGCATGAGCACCTCCGATGTGAATGAGGTCATTCTGGTGGGCGGTTCCACCCGTATTCCAGCTATACAGGCAGTTGTTGAGAAGTTCTTCGGCAAGGCTCCGTCCAAGGGGGTGAATCCGGACGAGGTGGTTGCCGTCGGCGCTGCTATCCAAGGCGGTGTATTGACCGGTGAGGTGAAGGACGTGCTGTTGCTGGATGTCACCCCGCTCTCGCTGGGTATCGAAACAATGGGCAGTGTGATGACAAGACTGATTGAATCCAACACTACCATCCCAACCAAGAAATCGGAAACCTTTACGACAGCCTCCGACAATCAGCCTTCCGTAGAAATCCACATACTGCAAGGCGAACGCCCGCTGGCACGTGACAACAAGTCCATTGGTCGCTTCCACTTGGACGGCATACCTGCCGCACAACGCGGCGTGCCTCAAATCGAAGTTACCTTCGACATTGATGCCAACGGTATCCTGAACGTATCGGCAAAGGATAAAGGGACAGGCAAGGTGCAAAGCATCCGTATCGAAGCCTCCAGCGGTCTGAGCGACGACGAAGTGAAGCGTATGAAAGACGAAGCCTCCGCCAACGCCGAAGCCGACAAGAAAGAAAAGGAACGCATTGACAAATTAAATCAAACCGACAGCCTGATTTTCCAAACCGAAAAGCAGCTGACGGACTTGGGCGACAAACTCCCCGCCGACAAGAAAGCTCCGATCGAAGCTGCCCTAAGCAAACTGAAAGATGCCCACAAAGCGCAGGACATCGCCGCTATAGACTCCGCAACTGCCGAACTGAACACCTTGTTCCAAGTTGCCAGCCAAGAACTGTACAACGCCAGCACAAAGGGAGGCCCTAACCAAGCTCCTCCCGACTTCGGCAACTTTGACTTTGGCGGACAACCCGGAGGCAATGCTGGAAACGCCGACAGCAAAGGCAAGGATAGCGGGGTTACGGATGTTGATTTTGAGGAAGTGAAGTAATAATGATTATTATCAATAATCAAATATATGGAGATAGCTGTAAATTACTTATTTACAGCTATTTATATTTTAAATATTTATTGATGATAGTGCTTGTATGCGTTTATTTATCGTATATGTATCGTGCCTTATTTAGAATGTGCACCTAATACAGTCTTACAAATTCTTATTAGTACTTACTTAAGTATCTGTATAGAGGATTTGGCTGTTGATAATATGATGAAAAATCACAAACTTGCAAAGTCTATTGCCGATGCAAGCTGGTCGGAGTTCCGCCAGCAACTCGAATACAAGTGCGAATGGTACGGCAGGGAATTACGGGTTATCGACCGCTTCTCACCTACCTCCAAAACTTGCAGCTCCGCGGACACATTGTGCCTAAAATGCCTTTGAACGTAAGGACTTTTGTCTGTCCGGTTTGCGGTTTTACCGCAGACCGTGATTTCAATGCCGCACTAAATATTAAAGCCGCCGGAGTTAAGACGGTTTATCGGTTTCCGATGGGGAGTAAGACAGCGTAAGGTTGTAAAACCTTACACCGCATCTCCAAGTGAAGAGATTAGTATGGAATACTATATTGGATATTGTTAATTTATATAGTCAATTCATTATTGAGCTTTAAAAACAATAAATTCAAAGACTTTTCAATCATGTGTTCCGCTTTGCCATAACATTTCCCCTTCCGCTTGAACCTTGCCAAATAATGCCGGATTCTACTGTTGTATCCCTCAACGGTAAATGTCTCTGCCTTAGTTTGCAAATGTTTTTCCGCGGGGATAAATTCCCCGTAACTTTTCCAATAATCAGAACAATAGAATGAAACA
>LBCX01000049.1 GCA_001657575.1 Bacteroidales bacterium Barb4 | reverse complement strand
TTTCAGTCTCAGAGAAATAGTTACGGGTTACAGACTGCATTTAAAGGGGAATGAATTTGGTGAAGAAGTTTATATTAATGGAGAGTGGGGGGGTGTATCTTTTTTAGATTATAACATTGATTGTACAGTTGAACCTATATAACCCCACATTCCGCTGTGCTGCATGTGGGGCTGAAATCTCTTGCCCTTTCAAGGCATCTGCGTAACATCCGTATTAGTCTTATATCGAACTCACGTTAAAATAGTTGTATGTACAAAAGATTAGTGCTGTCAGTGATATTTTCGGGTTTTGCCGCAGGCGTGTTCGCACAAGAGGCGGATACCGTCAGGGCGGAGGCAGAGCCGGCAGTGTTGCCGGTCATTTCGTATTCGTTGACACCTAAGAAATATACGATTGCAGGGATTCAGGTTTCGGGCATCGACACGGCGGTATATAAGGATTATACGCTGATCGGCTTTTCGGGTTTGGCGGTGGGAGATGTGGTAACCGTGCCCGGCGATGAGATAACGGCGGCGGCGAAACGCTTTTGGAAGCACGGGCTGTTTTCCGACGTAAAGATACTGGCAGCCAAGACGGAAGAAAACCGTATCTGGCTGGACATCCGCTTGCAGCAACGCCCCCGCATCTCGGAAGTCACTTATCACGGCGTAAAGAAGAGCGAGCGGGAGGAACTGGACAGCCGGCTGGGCAGTTTCAAGAAGGGCTTCCAAATCACGCCGAATGTGATAGACCGCGCCAAGACCCTTATCCAGAAGTATTTTGACGGCAAGGGCTTCAAGAACGTAAACGTGGACATCATACAGAAAGACGACCTTGCCAACGAAGGGCAGGTCATCGTGGACATCCTTATCGACAAGAACGAGAAAACGAAAATCCACCGCATTTACTTTGAAGGAAACACCGCCCTTGACAACTCCCGCCTGAAAAGGGCGATGAAGAAGACCAACGAGCAGTTTGATTTGGAATATGACTTCAAAACCAGCGTCAGGGAACTGTTCAGCACCAAGAAATTCACCACCGAAGAATACGAAAAGGACAAGGACAACCTCATCAGCAAGTACAACGAGTACGGCTACCGCGATGCCGTCCTGCTCTTCGACAGCGTTGCCGCCTTCGACGAAAAAAGCGTGGACATTTTCCTAAGATTGGAAGAAGGGCAGAAATACTACCTCAAAGACATCCACTTTGTGGGCAACACGCAATACCAGTCGGATTACCTCCTTGCCGTGTTAAACATGAAGCCCGGCGAAGTCTATAACCAAAAGAAGCTGGGCGAACGCATCACCTCCGACGACGATGCCGTCTCCAACGTTTATTTCAACAACGGCTACCTCTTTTTCAACGCCGACCCTGTGGAAACGGATGTGGACAACGATTCCATATCCCTCGAAATCCGTATTCAGGAAGGCCCGCAGGCAACCATCAACCGCATCATCATCAACGGGAACGACCGCCTCTATGAAGACGTTGTGCGCCGCGAACTCCGCACCAAGCCGGGCACGCTCTTCAATCGCGACGAGCTGATTCGCTCCGTCCGCGAACTTGCACAGATGGGGCACTTTGACCCTGAAAACATGAATCCCAACCCGATACCCAACCCTGAAAACGGAACGGTGGATATTGAATACAACCTCGTATCCAAAGCAAACGATCAGGTGGAACTTTCCGCCGGCTGGGGGCAGACCGGCATCATCGGCAAGCTCAGTTTCAAGTTTACCAACTTCTCCATGAAGAACTTCCTGCATCCGAAAACATACAAGGGCATCATTCCGCAGGGCGAAGGGCAGACGCTGACGTTGAGCGGGCAGACCAACGGGCGTTACTATCAGGCGTACAGCGTTTCGTTTATGGATCCCTGGTTCGGCGGCAAACGTCCGAATACCCTTTCGGTCAGCGCCTACTACTCCAAGCAGACGGATTACAGCACCAATTATTTGAACAGCATGGCAGGGGGAGGCTATTACGGCTCAAACTACGGCTCAAACTACGGTTCAAACTATGGCGGCTATAATCCGTATCAGAACTACGAGCTGGCTTACGACCCTGATAAATACATTACCATGCTGGGAGCTTCCATCGGTTACGGCAAACGTTTGAACTGGCCTGATGATTATTTCCAATTCATGGCAACCTTCAACTATGGATTGTACAACATGAAGAACTGGTACTACTTCATGGAAAATGGTAACGGAAAAAGCCACAACTTCAATCTTGAATTGCTGTTGCAGCGCAGTTCCATTGACAATCCGTTGTACACCCGTCGCGGCTCCCAATTCTCCTTCTCCGTGGCTGCCACGCCTCCCTATTCCTTGTGGGACGGGAAAGATTACGCCGCCATGAGCAGTGATGATCCGGAAAAATTCAAAATGATTGAATACCATAAATGGAAATTCAAAGCCAAAGTGTTTGCCCCCTTGGCTCCCGCCGCCGTGAAACGTGCGCCGGTATTGATGACCCGCGCGGAATACGGCATCTTGGGTTCCTATTCGGAAGGCAAACGCACCCCGTTTGAAACCTTTTACATGGGCGGCGACGGCATGACCGGCTACTCCAATATGTTCGCCACGGAAACCATCGGCTTGCGTGGATATGAAAACGGAAGCCTCGCCGGCGGTAGCGGATACACAACCTACGGCTACGCCTACTCCCGCCTGAGCATGGAATTGCGTTATCCGTTCCTGCTCGAACCTTCCTCTACCATCTACGGACTTGTGTTTGCGGAAGCCGGCAATGCGTGGAAAACGCTCAAAGACTTCAACCCGTTCGCGCTCAAACGCTCAGCCGGTGTCGGCGTCCGCATCTTCCTCCCGATGATTGGGCTGATGGGCATTGACTGGGCTTACGGCTTCGACAGACCAAACTACGGCAACAGCGGACGGAGCGGCAGCCAGTTCCATTTTATCATCGGACAAGAATTTTAACGATACACCAAAACCGCATGAAAATACAAGATAAAGAACAGAGCCTGTCAAACATATCTAAGAGAAAAGAGAGCTTTTCTCAGAAAGTAGGCGGCTATACTCAGAATATAGATGGCTATGCTCGGAATATAGACGGCTATACTCAGAATATAGGCAGCTATACTCAGAATATAGACGGCTATACTCGGAATATAGGCAGCTATTCTCGGAATATAGACAGCTATACTCAGAATATAGACAGCTATTCTCGGAATATAGACGGCTATACTCAGAATATAGACGGCTATACTCGGAATATAGGCAGCTATTTTCAGAAAAGAGACAGTATAACAATAGAATAATAAACAGATATGAAGAAGATTACGGTTATATGCGCACTGATAATGCTTTGCGCGACAGGGGCTACAGCCCAGAAATTTGCATTGATAGACATGGAATATATTTTGAAGAATATTCCCGCCTATGAAATGACAAACGAACAACTCGGGCAGCTCTCCACCAAATGGCAGAACGAGGTGGAAGCCGTCCAGCAGGCGGCGCAAAATATGTATAAGAACTACCAGAGCGAACTCGTCTTCCTCTCCGCCGAAATGAAAACCAAGCGCGAGGAAGAAATCGTGAAGAAAGAACAGGAAGCGCAGGAGCTGAAACGCAAATACTTTGGTCCCGAAGGCGAACTCTACAAAAGGCGCGAAAGCCTGATGAAACCCATTCAGGATGAGATATACAATGCCGTGAAGGATGTATCGGAAAAAAGCGGCTATCAGCTTGTCGTTGACCGCGCTTCCGCCATGAGCATTATCTTCGCCTCGCCCAAAATAGACATCAGCAAGGAAGTGCTCCTAAAATTAGGATATTCGGAATAAAGCCGTACATTTGCGCGCTTTGTCAGACATACGAAAGAGTAACAGTAAAATAACAACAAAGAAATGAAGAAACTTATCATCTTGGCAGCCGTCATACTGCTTCCTTCGGGAGTTTTCGCACAAGGGAAGATTGCTTTTGTGAACACGCAGGAAGTGCTGACAGCCATGCCCGAACTCTCCGATATGGAAAAGAAGATGGCTGACCTGAACGAATCCTACAAGAAAGAGCTGGAACTGATGCAGGGTGAGTATGACAAGAAATATCAAATGTACATGTCGCAACAGGACTCCCTGACGGAAAACATCAAGCTCCGCCGTATGCAGGAGCTTCAAGACATACAGGGACGTATGGAAAACGTGTACCAGATGGCACAAAGCGATGTTCCCAAGAAACAGGAAGAACTCTATCAGCCGATACAGCAAAAGATGATGGAAGCCATCAAATCCATTGGAACGGAAAATGGCTTCCTCTATATACTCAATCCGGCGGCGATTTTGTTTACCGGTACAGACGCCGTAGATGCCACGCCGCAGGTAAAAGCGAAATTAGGTTTGAAGTGAAAATCAATTACTCAGGAAGGATGCCTTTGTGAAAATCCATCCTTCCGCACTATTCTAGTTAGTGTTGTCATGGCTTAAATATTTAAGGTTAATAAGTAAGGACGCCTTTGTGAAAATCCGTCCTTACGCTTTTTCTAATAATGTAATCATAGTATTTTTGTTTAAGGTTAGGGGAAGGACGCCTTTGTGAAAATCCGTCCTTCCTGCGATTTAAGAGTTTTCCTTCATGGAAAATAATTAAAGAGTGTTTCACGCGAAAGGACGGCTTTGTGAAAAGCTGTCCTTTTATTTCTATAAACAAATGCCAGCGACCAACGAATACAGCCCGATAGGCATCTTTGATTCCGGATACGGAGGGCTTACGATCTTCGACAAGATACGCAAGCGGATGCCTGATTACGATTATATCTATCTGGGGGATAACGCCCGCACCCCTTACGGCTCACGGTCGTTTGAGGTAGTCTGTCAGTTTACGCGGCAGGCAGTGGCAAGACTGTTTGCGGAAGGTTGCCCGTTAGTGATACTCGCCTGCAATACCGCCTCTGCCAAAGCCCTCCGCACTATTCAGCAGAAAGACCTTCCGATGCTCGACCCGCTCCGCCGTGTGCTGGGTGTGATACGCCCGACGGTAGAGGCAGTCGGCAGCCTTACCCGCACTCGCCACGTGGGCGTATTGGGAACGGCGGGCACCATCTCCTCCGGCTCCTATTCCATTGAAATAGAGAAGATGTACGCAGGAAACATCACCGTCACGGGCGAAGCCTGCCCGATGTGGGTGCCCTTGGTTGAAAACAACGAAATCGACACCCCCGGCTCCGCCTATTTCATCCAAAAGCATTTAGACCGCATCCTCTCTCTCGACCCACAAATAGACACCCTCATACTCGGCTGCACCCATTACCCGCTGCTCATCCGCCAAATCCGCCAATTCCTGCCGGCAGGCATCGCCATCCTCTCCCAAGGCGAATATGTGGCGGACAGTCTCAGCGACTATCTCGCCCGCCACCCCGAAACAGACTGCCGCCTCACAAAACAAAGCCGCTGCCGCTTCCTGACCACCGAATCCGCCGCCAAATTCTCCGAAACGGCTTCCCTCTTCCTGCATGACAATGTAGCTGTAGAACAAATAGCTGTTATGAGTTAGTATCCGATGCAAATTAGTTTATAGTATATCTAATGTTCCACAGTCGTCCCGAAAGGACGGCAGATTTCAGCCCCACATGGAGCGTAGCGGAATGTGGGGTTAAGGGTGATGCCGATAAGGAAGTCCTGAAAGGACGACCGGATAATGTATGCGGCATATTATTATCGTTTGTAGCTTGTATCATGCTTTCAGCACTTTATTGGTATGTATTTATCTTAAAACCCAACGTGCCGCTTCGCTTTACGTTGGGCTGAAATCTAAAGTCCCTGCGGGACTTTCTGCGTAACATCAGAAATACGACATTATTTTATTTCTATTACTTACTTGCCTATCACAAAAAAGGACTTTTCAAACTATGCTGTCACTACGCCTCTGTTTTTTGTCCCTCTCCCTTTTCCCTTGCTTAATGCGCAAATTCATGCTGCAAAAAGCTCGCATTTGAAGCCGTTGTTTTTATGTAAGTTTGCCGCAAAATAACAGGCAGGGTATGCCGCCAATCAGAACAGAGAGATGAATACAACGATTGCGGAACTATACGAACTATTCTTACGCCATCCCCATGTGACCACCGACAGCCGCAACTGTCCGCCGGATGCCGTCTTTTTTGCCTTGAAAGGGGAACGGTTTGACGGCAACCTGTATGCGGAAAAGGCGTTGGAAGCGGGTTGCAGTTTTGCTGTCGTGGATAATCCGGCATACCATACGGGCGGACGGACGATATTGGTTGACGATGTATTGCAAACGTTGCAGCAGTTGGCGGCACACCATCGGAAAATTGTGGGCATCCCCCTTATAGCCGTCACAGGGACAAACGGAAAGACCACTACCAAGGAACTGCTTGCCGCCGTCCTCTCCGCCGGCTTCCGTGTTCTCCATACCGAAGGGAATTTGAATAATCAAATCGGCGTTCCCCTCACTCTGCTCCGGCTGAACCGCACGCACGAGATTGCCATCGTCGAAACAGGGGCAAGCCGTCCCGGCGATATCAGGGAGCTGGTTGAAATCGCCTGCCCCGACTACGGTATTATCACCAACGTCGGCTGTGCCCATCTGGAAGGCTTCGGGGCTGAAGAAAACGTATTGCAAACCAAAGGGGAACTGTATGAGTACCTGCGCCGCACGCAAGGCCGCATCTTTATCAGAAAGGAAGATGAAGCTCTGCAATCCACTGCCCAAGGCATAGAGCAGATAACCTACGGCAGTAACAGCCGTTCCTTCGTCAGCGGTCAAATCCTGAGCTGTAACCCATTCCTCGTCTTTCAATGGAAGCAGCAGGGAGAAGCATACACCGTCAAAACCAACCTTATCGGAGATTACAACCTCGACAACGTACTTGCCGCCATAACCGCCGGTCGTTACTTCAACATCCCCCCCGACCGTATCAACCAAGCCCTCGAAGCCTATACCCCGACCAACAACCGCTCGCAACTGAAAAAGACAGTTGCCAACACCCTCATCATTGATGCCTACAACGCCAATCCCTCCAGCATGAAAGCCGCCTTGCGCAACTTTGCAGCTATGAGCGAATCGCCGAAGGCGGTCATTTTGGGTGATATGCTTGAATTAGGTGAGACTGCCGATGCGTTGCACAGTGAAATCATTGACCTCGTCCGCCGCAGCCGTTTCGGCAAAGTCTTCCTGTGCGGCAAACACTTCACGGCGGCGGCAGGCAACGACTTCCCGACTTTCCCGACAACAGAAGACTTAATCGAAACCTTGCGCAATCATCCGCTGAAAGGATACCATATCCTTATAAAAGGCTCGCACGGCATGGCGTTGGAGAGGGTGACGGACTATTTGTAGCTAACTGATATTACGCAGAAATCCCGATTTGTGTAATATCAGGTAATTAAGTAGTTGGAGCAGCAAAAGTAGCAAGTAGTTTCGCTTCTAACTCCTAACTTCCATCTCCCCACTCCTCTTACAAAAACGCATTAATAATCATTACGCCGATAAGACCGACTACGGAAACAATCGTTTCCATGATTGACCATGAGCGGAATGTATCTTTCAGGCTCAGGTTGAAATATTCTTTGTAGAGCCAGAAGCCGGAGTCGTTCACGTGCGAAAACATCAGACTGCCGGCACCGATGGAAAGCACCATCAGGGAGGAATTAACGCCAGTTTGCGCAACAAGGGGGAGTATGATGCCCGCAGCCGTCAGTCCCGCCACTGTCGCCGAGCCGATGCAGACACGGATAACGGCAGCCATCAGCCACCCCAGCACAAGCGGATGAAAAGGCAGTTGCTGCAAAGCAGCGGCTATCTCATTGCTCACCCCGCTTTCCTCCATCACCTGCTTGAACATCCCCGAACCGGCAATGATCAGGAGGAGGGGAGCAATATCCCTGACCGCCTCCACATAGACGTTCATCACCGCCTGTATGCTTCTGCCCTGCCGGATGCCGAGCGTATAAGTGGCTGTTGCAAGCGTGACAAGCATAACGATGGAAGGAGCACCCAGAAAGGCAACGGTTTCCGAAGCCCCTCCGCCCAAACGGGGAAAGGCAAAAGGTATGGCAGTTGCCGCAATCAGCAGGAAAACAGGGAGTATGGCACTGAAAAAACTGTTTACCCTCCCTGGCTTGTCATACGTATCATCCGCCTCCTTCTTCTCGAAAAGCGTCAGCTGTCCCGTCTTGATATGCCGGAGAGTACGCCCGAAAACCGGTCCTGCCAGCACAATAGCCGGCACGGCAATCATCATCCCGTAAATCAGCGTCATCCCGATATTGGCATCAAACAACGCCACCAATGCGACCGGCGAAGGATGTGGCGGCAGAAAGCCATGCGTCACCGACAGGGCAGCCAGCATCGAAATCGCCATATAAACCGCAGGTAGCTTGTACTGCCCGACAACGGAAAAGATAAGCGGCACCAAAAGCACAAACCCTATATTGTAAAATATCGGAATCCCCACAATAAACCCCGTAAGCATCAGCCCCCACTGTATCCTGCCAAGCCCGAAGGCACTCACCATTGCATCCGCTATCGTCCGTGCCGCCCCGCTCTCGGCTACCAGCTTCCCCAGCATCGCCCCAAGTACAATGATAAGCGTAAGCCCTCCCAAGATATTACCTATCCCCGTCTCTACCGTCTTCGGCAGCGTGTCCAAAGGTATCCCCAGCCCCACACCTGCCAAAAGGGAAACAAGTATAAACGACAGGAATGCATTGACCTTAAACCAGGAGATCAACACGACCAGCAACACCAAACAGCAGATAATTACGATGAACGACATTGGAATTAAAATATAAACGTGAGGTAAACAAAAACTCCCATCTTTACTTTATATGGAGTAAAAATGGGAGTCTACTTTAAGTAATTGTGGAGCTGGAGAGATTCGAACTCTCGTCCAAACGAGGAACTAATTTGCTTTCTACATGTTTATCTCCGCTTTGATTGTCGGGAGAGAGCAAGACCGAAGCTACCCACTCTAACCTTATCCTCTGTTTTTAACCTGAAGCACGAGGCTTGCTTCAAGCGGTCTCCGATATTGCTGCACCACCGGTTCGGAACGCTTCGGAGCAACAGCATCCGGGTGATGTCACGTCCCCGCAACTATTGCAGGGATTAAGCTTTAATCTACTATGCTTCGATCAAGCAGCGAGAGCGTAATTGTTTTCGCCAGATAAAGTTTGCCGTCTGAGATTTAAGTGCAAGCCGACAACGCACTACATGCTTACAAACCACTTCTGCCCGCTGTCAAAACCGGTCAGCCCCTTATACAGAGAAGAATCAGATCTTTCTCTTTTCCTTAATCCTTGCTTTCTTGCCGGTAAGGGCACGCAGATAATACAATTTGGCGCGGCGAACTTTGCCGACTTTGTTCAGCGTGATACTTTCGATGAACGGGGAGTCCAGCGGGAAAATCCTTTCCACACCTATGTTGTCCGACATCTTGCGAACGGTGAAGCGTCGCTTGTCGCCGTGCCCCGTGATGCTGATAACCACACCCTTATACTGCTGGATACGTTCCTTGTTTCCTTCCCTGATGCGGTAGGCAACCGTCACCGTATCGCCGCTCTTGAAGTCCGGATGCTTTCTTTTTACAGCAAAGGCTTCTTCTGCAATCTTAATAAAGTCCATTGTCTTTTAGCTTTTTAATGATGATAATCAAAACGCAATATAACGGGCAACCTGTCCCGCCAGAGATTACGTGAAGCGGGTGCAAAGGAATGAAACATTTGCTACATACCAACTATAATACGGTATATTTTATCAGAGGCAGAAAAACAGCATGAAATAGTTGCACAATATAGTATATGGAGTACTTTTGCCCGCTGAATTTCCTCAGAGGGCAGACAAGAGGCGTTGGAGACGGCACCCGCCCCCGGGACACAACCTGTTAAAAGTAAAGACAGATGTATGTAATTGTAGAAATCAACGGACAACAGTTCAAAGCCGAGCAGGGCAAGCGGTTGTTCGTGCAACACATTGCGGAGGCGAAAAGTGGTGCTGTTGTTGAGTTTGAGAAAGTGTTATTGGTGGACAATGAGGGGGCGGTTACGGTTGGTCTTCCTGTTGTCGAAGGGGCAAAGGTAGTATGCGAAGTGCTGTCTCCGCTGGTAAAGGGCGAGAAAGTGCTTGTTTTCCACAAAAAGAGAAGAAAGGGACATCGCAAGCTGAATGGTCACCGTCAGCAGTTCACCGAAGTGAAGATAAAGGAAATTATAGCTAACGTTTAAAGAACATATAGAAAATGGCACATAAAAAAGGCGTCGGCAGTTCCAAGAACGGTCGTGAATCGGAAAGTAAACGATTAGGTGTAAAGTTATTCGGCGGCGAAATAGCCAAAGCCGGTAATATCATAGTCCGACAACGGGGCACTCCCCACCGTCCGGGCAAAAACGTAGGCATCGGCAGAGACCATACACTGTATGCGTTGATTGACGGCATAGTCGTTTTCCGCAAAGGGAGAGAAGACAAGTCATACGTTTCAATAGAAGCGATACAGTCTTGACAAACAGATAACATAATGACAGGGTCCTAATAGATTGAGTATTTTAGTTAGGAGGCGGGGTATTCGTGAGAATGTCCCGCCTTGTTTTAATGATTAGAGTATCCTGATAGGATACCGGATTTCAGCCCCACATGAAGCAAAGTGGAATGTGGGGTTAAATAAGAGGTTATCAAGAAGTTTTGAAAAAACGACCGAATAATTATAGTGTTAACGGTGTCATTCTTAACCCCACATTCCGTTGCACTTCATGTGGGGCTGAAATATCCCGTCCCTTTGGGACTTCCAAGGTTCTGGATAACGGAGAAAAAATATCTTTGACAACAGCTGCTCAAAAAAATAAAGGAATTTGCAGGATATTTATTATGAAACTTATCTGACATTGACAGATGAATGAATTATCCACCATGAATTATAAGGAGCGGTTTCTCCGCTACGTTACTTTTGACACCCGTTCGGACGAAGCGTCTGACAGTGTGCCAAGCCCCTCCGGGCAGCGCATCTTCGCCCAATCGCTCGTCAAGGAGTTGGAAGCCTTGGGGCTTGCCGATGTTTCCCTTGACGATAATTGCTACCTTACGGCTACGCTGCCTGCCAATGTGCCGGAACCTGTACCCGTTATCGGTTTTATTGCTCATCTCGACACCAGTCCCGACCTTTCCGGCGCGAATGTCCGCCCTCGTGTATTGACTTATGACGGTGGCGATGTTACGCTGAACAGTGAAGAGCCTGTCGTTCTTTCCCCCGCCATGTTCCCCGAACTGCTTGACTACACGGGGCAGGAGATTGTTGTTACCGACGGGAGGACTTTGCTCGGTGCCGATGACAAGGCGGGCATTGCCGCCATCATCTCCGCCATTGACTATTTGAAACAACATCCTGCTGTCAAGCACGGTAAAATACGCATTGCCTTCACCCCCGATGAGGAAATCGGGCGGGGTGCCGACTGCTTCGATGTGCAAGCCTTCGGCTGCGACTTCGCCTATACCGTTGACGGCGGTGCGCTCGGCGAGCTGGAGTATGAAAACTTCAACGCCGCCTCCGCCGACATCATCTTTAAAGGGCTGAACGTGCATCCCGGCACTGCCAAAGACAAGATGATAAACGCCTCCCTCCTTGCTCTCGAATTTGTCGCCCGCATCCCTGCCGCTGAACGTCCGGAGCATACGCAAGACCGCGAAGGCTTCTACCACCTGACGGCTCTGTCCGGCACGGTCGAGGAGGCTTCCCTTTCCTATATTATACGCGACCATTCTGCCGAACGGTTTGAGCAGCGGAAAAACCTGCTGACAACTCTTGCCGCCGATATGAACCGGCAGCATCCCGGCTCTGTCCGCCTCGAACTTCGCGACCAATACCGCAATATGCGCGAAGTCATTGAATCAAACAAGGCGATTGTCGATTTGGCACATCAGGCAATGACCGCCGTTGGTGTAAAGCCGATTATAAAGCCTATACGCGGGGGCACTGACGGCGCACGTCTCTCTTTCATGGGGCTGCCCTGCCCAAACATCTTTACGGGAGGCTTGAACTTCCACGGGCGTTACGAATTTCTTCCCATCCCTTCGCTTGAAAAGAGTATGCTTACGATAGTCAAAATTGCCGAACTTCTTCCCGCTTTTAATTTTAACAGATAAAAGAGAATGAAAACAACTCCCTTTACCGGTTTGCATATCGCTTTGGGTGCCAAGATGCACGAGTTTGCCGGTTTCAACATGCCGATTGAATACACGGGCATTATTGACGAACATCTGACGGTGGTCAACGGTGTCGGCGTGTTCGATGTTTCCCACATGGGCGAGTTTTGGGTGAAAGGGGCGCAAGCTCTTGCCTTTATACAGTCCGTCACCTCCAACGATGCTGCCCGTCTGGCGGTCGGCGACATTCAATACTCCTGCTTCCCGAATGCGGACGGGGGGATTGTGGACGACCTTTTGGTCTATCGCTTTGCGGAGGAAACCTACCTTCTGGTGGTGAACGCCGGCAATCTGGCGAAGGATTGGGAATGGTGCGTGAGTCATAACACTTTCGGGGCAGTGCTCGAAAACGATTCCGACAATACCGCCCAGCTTGCCGTTCAAGGTCTCAAAGCCGTTGACGTGCTTCAAAAGCTGACACCCGTCAATCTTTCCCAAATCCCTTACTACACCTTTGCCGTCGGCGAATTTGCCGGCATCCCCGATGTCATCCTATCCAACACCGGCTATACGGGTGCCGGAGGCTTTGAACTTTACTTCCCGCCCGCTCATGCCCTTGCTGTTTGGAACGCCCTCTTTGAAGCAGGTCGTGGCGAAGGCATCAAACCCGTCGGACTCGGTGCGCGCGACACGCTCCGTCTCGAAGCCGGCTTCTGTCTCTACGGCAACGATTTGGACGACACAACCTCGCCCATCGAAGCCGGACTTGGCTGGATTACCAAATTCCCCGAAGGCAAGAACTTTACCAATCGTGCCGCCATCGAACGCCAGAAGAAAGAAGGCGTTACCCGCAAACTCTGCGCCTTTCGCTTCCTCGACAAGGGCATCCCCCGTCACGGCTACGAAATCCTCAATGCCGAAGGCATTCCCATCGGCACGGTCACCTCCGGCACCATTTCCCCCTGCCTGAAAACGGGCATCGGCATGGGCTACGTCCAACCTGCCTACGCCTCGCCCGGCACGGAGATATACATTTCTGTCCGCAACAAGCCGCTCAAAGCGCAAGTGGTAAAGACGCCGTTCCGCCCGAAGGGGTGATAGTATTTAAAGTCGACGGCAATAGATATGGGGAATAGATGCAGGGAATATTGCTCCTGCATCTATTTTACAGATGTGCTGAAATCTTCCGTTCCTTTGGGGTATCCCTTACCTCATCCCTGCGGCATCAATGACGGCATCGACAGCGGCGGAGAGTCCGTCAATGTTTTTGCCGCCGGCAGTGGCGAAATGGGGCTGTCCGCCGCCGCCGCCTTGTATGTGTCGGGCAGCATCTTTGACTAATTTGGCGGCATTGAGTCCGCCGGCTACCAAGTCGTCGCTCAGCATGACGAGCAGGGTGCATTTGGAGTCTTCGATGATGCCGGCGGCTATCATAAAGGATTCGGCGGTTTCTTCCTTGATGCGGAAAGCAATGTCTTTCAGGATGTCAGGGTTGCCTTTGCCGGTGTAATGGATCAGTTTCACGCCGCGGCGGTCGCTTGCCCTTGCCAACAGCTGGGTTTTCAGGACGCCGGCTTTTTCCCGCATGTAGTCTTCGAGTTGCTTGCGCAAGCCGGCGTTTTCTTCAACGGACTTTTTGACGGACTGG
>LBCX01000300.1 GCA_001657575.1 Bacteroidales bacterium Barb4 | reverse complement strand
CGGAATGTGGGGTTATGGGGGATGGTAGCGGTAAATGAGTTCTGAAAGAACGATACAAACAGCAAACGATGGTTTACAATGCAATATATTATTCTGTCATCCTTTCAGGATACCCCTGGCGGGGTCGTTCTTATAACCCCACATTCCGCTGTGCTGCATGTGGGGCTGAAATCTCTTGCCCTTTCAGGGTTTCTGTGCCGCAACCGGCACCGTAGTTCTTGGGGAACTTAGTAAGTGGCAGATCCCTGCGGAATTTGTGTAACACAGGATAATAAATGAAGAACAGGTTAGGGCTTACGACAGCCTTATTCATTGCTTGGCTACCGGTTTTTGCTTTGCAGAAGCCGGTATTTATGTTATTCCATCGTGCGTTGGCGGAAGGGACAACGGTGAAGGATTGGGCGGCGGTTGTTCTGCACGGGTTGCGGTTGGATGCGACGACAGCAGGGTATTTAACGACAGTGCCGCTGTTGCTTGCGCTGGTTTCCGTGTGGGTAGCGGGGGAATGGCTGAGGAAGGCGTTGCGATGGTATTTGGCAGTGGTGGCGACAGTTGTTTCGGCGGTTTTTGCCGTTGATATGGGGTTGTACGGCTTCTGGGGGTTCCGGTTGGATACCACCGTGTTTTTCTATCTTCATTCTTCGTTTAAGGATGCAATGGCAGGGGTTCCGGTCGGGATGTTTGCGGGTTTGTTTCTTGTATTTTTGCTGTATGCTTACGGGATTTATGTGTTTTTGGACAGACTGATATTATCGCGGATAACGCTCAAAACGTGTGGGACGGTCGGGCAGAAGATTGGCGGCACGCTGTTGCTCATCGTTCTCGGCGGGCTTATGTTTATTCCGATACGCGGGGGAATAACGACTTCAACGGCGAATGTCGGCATGGTCTATTTCAGTCAGAACCGCTTTCTGAATCATGCGGCTATCAATCCCTGTTTCAGCCTGATGACTTCCCTCGGCAAGCAGCAGGATTTTGCCGCGCAGTTTGATTTCTTCGAGGAAAAGGAAAGGGCGGCGATATTTGAAACGCTGGTTTCTTCGCCGGCAGAGGCTGCATATCCCGAAAGGTCTTTGCTGAACACGACACGTCCGGATATTCTGCTTATCCTGCTGGAGAGTTTCTCCGCCAATGTTATTGAAGTCACGGGCGGCATACCGGACGTAACGCCCGAACTGAACCGCCTGAGCAAGGAGGGCATCCTGTTTACCAATATGTACGCCAATTCCTTCCGTACAGACCGGGGCGTTGTGTCCGTCCTGAACGGCTATCCGGCACAACCGACCACTTCCGTCATGAAGTATCCCGCCAAAAGCCAGAGCCTGCCCTCGCTCGCCAAAAGTCTCGGCAAGTACGGCTATGCCGCCGATATGCTTTACGGAGGCGACATCAACTTTACCAATATGCAGAGCTACCTCTATAATTCCGGCTACGGCAGGATAACGGCAGACAGGGATTTCTCGCTGTCCGACCGCCTGAGCAAATGGGGAGCGAATGACGATGTGACTTTCACCCGCCTTTATCAATCTTTTAAGGAAAAGAAAGACACTGTTCCCCGCTTCTGCACCTTCCTGACGTTGAGCAGCCATGAGCCGTTCGAAGTGCCCTATCGGCGTTTGGAGCATCCGTATCTTAACTCGGTCGCCTTCACGGACAGTTGCCTTGGCAGTTTTATTGGCAAGATGAAGGAGCTACCCGTATGGGATAACCTGCTGATTGTGTTGATTTCCGACCACGGCTTCCGCTATCCGGAGAGCCTGCAAGAATACGAGGCGGAGAGATACCGCATCCCCATGCTTTGGCTCGGCGGTGCGATAAAGGAGCCGAAGGTGACGGATACTTTTGCCAATCAGACCGACCTTGCCGTTACCCTCCTGCATCAGACAGGTATCCCTTGTGGTGAGTTTGCCTTTGGCAAAGACATATTTGACCCAGCCTGTCCGCATTACGCTTTCTACACTTACAACAACGGCTTCGGTTTTATCGACAGCACGGGCATTTCCGTCTATGACAATGAAGGGGAGAAGGTGCTGACGGAAACAGCAGAGGCTGCCGGAGAAAGCAGCCTCTTGCGTGTACAAAAAGGGAAAGCCCTGCTGCAAACGCTGTATGATGACTTAGGGGGGAGATAACAGTATTTCACCACGGAGGCACGGAGGACACGGAGAATATTTCCGCTAATTCAGTAGTTGAGTGTCAATAGGCTCCCACCAATACGGATAGGACATTTCCTGTTGCACGTGTCGGGCGGCGGAATTATAGGTCAATTCGATGGTCTCGTCTCCTTCAAAGGTATGCAAGCGGATGGTCAGTGTCACCTCTTCCCCGTCCGTATCCGGCAGGTCGGACAGATTGAAACATACGATACCGTAAATTGAAGTCGTCTGCGGGTCGTCGTAGGCATTATGGCGAAACTCCAATTCGTATGGAGCATCGGCATTTGCCTGCACTAAATTAATGAAGTGCTTTCTGCTCCCGCCGAAATTGGCTTTGAACCAGACGTGCAGAAACCCGTTGTCAATCCACATGCTTTGAATGGACACAGGGTCGGTGCCATAGACGGCATCGTTCTCCTCCTCCTTGTCTTCGGCAATTTTCTTCGTCAGAATCAGGTCAATGCTGTTCACTTTCACGAAATGGGAGAAACCGTCCAGCGAGTCGCTCAAGATGGTGTAATTCAACAACGCCCGCTGCCCGTCTTCCAAATTATGTCCCCGGTAATAACCGGCAGAAGGCCATAGGGTACTCCCGTCGTCCAACCGATAAAAGAGGTCTGCCCCGTCATTCAAGGATTCGATCGTAACAATACTGACCCACTCAAACCCTAACGGATAGCCGACGTCATCGGAACACGATTGAAACACTGCCGTTGCCGCCACAATGGCAAAAGCCAAACCAAAAAATCTCATCTTTTTCATATCACTCAACATTTAATTATATGAAGCGACAGATGCAATTTTCAGGGTAAATGCTGCACGGATGAATTGTAAAAAGTATTAACGGCGGAAATTTATAATTGGTGTTATGCAAAAGTCCCGAAGGGACATAAGATTTCAGCCCCATATTCCGCTCCACTCCATGTGGGGCTGAAATTCTTTGCCCTTATTCTTATGATTTACGCAAGTGCATTAACATAATCTTTTTGATAATCCTGATTGTTTCTGATTACGGCAAACATGCGATGCACAAGCTTCGCCCTGACAGCGTTCAGGACAGACATCCTATTCTTTCCTTCGGCCACTTTCCTTTCATAACAATTATGCAGTTCCCCCTTACACCGTGTGGCGGCGACCAAAGCCGCCATGCGCAGAAGGGCTTTGATACTCTTGTCCGCCCGCTGCGAGACCCTGTTTCGCGACCGGATG
>LBCX01000048.1 GCA_001657575.1 Bacteroidales bacterium Barb4 | reverse complement strand
TACAGGAGAAAGTATTTGACAGTCTCTTTAAGACCGCCGAAATGGCACAATTCACTCCGGCAGAAAGACTATATTATGAAGACAGTTTGAAAGATTACCGTGACATGAAGAATTCGATGGATACTACTAAAGCGGAAGGCAAAGCAGAAGGCAAAGCAGAAGAAAAGATAGAAACAGCCCAAAGAATGCTCTCCAAGAACTATCCTATAGACGTAATAACAGACTGTACCGGACTGTCCGCCGAAGAAATAAACAATCTGCAAGTATGAAAAAGATACTCCCGTTGCTCCTGTTCTGTTGCATCGCATACTCAGTCGCAGCCCAAAGCAAAGCCCCCAAATGGCTGGAAAAGCAACGCAAAGCCGTCATCACCGTCACCACCTACGGAAAAGACAATAAGGTATTGCACACAGGCATCGGCTTCTTTATCACCGCAACCGGCGAAACGCTCTCTTCCTACACCCTGTTCAACGGAGCAGAACGGGCAGAAGTCACTGATGCCGTCGGCAATGTCTTTCAGGTTGTGTCCATTATGGGAGTCGACGAGCTGTACGACGTGGTAAAGTTCAAAACCAACGTCCCCAAATCCGTCGCCTTTCTCCCTCCGGCAGTCGAACCTTTGTCCGTCGGCACAACCGTCTATGCAATCCCTTACTCTGCCGAAAAGAAAAGCCCTTTTCAAGAAGGTGCTGTCTCCGAAATAAACAAACTCAAAGAACCTTACGGCTATTATAAAACAACCATCCCCTTGCCATCGAATGAATGGATAAACGCACCTGTATTGACTGAAACAGGTGAGGTGTTGGGACTTATACAAGCCGATGCTTCCGGAAAGAAAGACATCACTTACGCCCTGTCGGCAGGCTATGCCAACAGTCTCGCAGTCACATCCACCGTCATGCTCAACACCGCCTATACACAAATCGGCATCCGCAAAGCCTGGCCAGCAGATGCCGATCAGGCAAACGTCACCCTCTACCTGCTGAACAGCACCCAAGATGCAAAAGCCTACCTCGAAACGTTAAACGACTTCATCGCCACCTTCCCTGCCAACTCTGACGGCTACCAAAGCCGTGCCCTCCACTACGCCTACCGCCGTGCGAAACTCTCCGAAACCACCCCCCTCACCGCTGCCGTCTGTCTCGCCCGCTCTTTGGAAGACTTCAACACAGCCGCCAAGCACAACCCTTCCAAAGGCAACGCCCTCTTTGAAAAAGCCCGCGCCATCTACACCGTCGCCGCAAGTGACACCACCCTGACGGATAAAAACTGGACTCTCCCCGCCGCTCTCGCCGTCCTGCAAGAAGCTCTCGCCTCCGACAACCAACCGCTCTATCACCAGTTGGAAGGCGACATCCGCCTTGCCGCCGGCGAATACGAGAAAGCCTACGAAAGCTATATGACGGTAAACCGAAGCGAAGCCGCCTCGCCCGCCTCTTTCTACTGGGCAGCCAAAGCATTGGAAAACGTCCCCGGTGCCAATATCGCCGACATGACCGCCCTCATGGACAGTGCCTTTCTCAAAGCCGGTTCCGCTCCGACCGAAGAGAAACTTGCCTACCTCTTGGAACGTATCGAATACAAAACCCGTCTTGAGCTGTATCCCGAAGCGGTTGCCGATTACAACCTTTACTATGACATGCAGAACGGCAACGTCGGCGATGCTTTCTTTTATTATCGCGGACAAGCCCGTTTCCGCTCGGATGACCCTCACGGTGCATTGGAAGACATGCAGGAAGCCGTCAAACGCAACCCCGAAGAACCCAATTATCTCGCTGAAGAAGCCTCCGTTTACATTCGCCTTGAAAACTATCCCGACGCATTAGTTGCCGTTGACAAAGCCTTGTCTATCGCGCCCAACTTCGCCTCCTGCCATCGCCTGAAAGGAATATGCTTTGTCCGTCAGGGAGATAAAGCTACCGCCTGCGAGTCTTTCAACAAAGCCAAAGAGTTGGGCGACCCCTTAGCTGCCCGGCTGATTCGCGAACACTGTCAATAATTCCCCTCTTCGTGCGTTATTACATCTAATAATTGTTGATTTTATGAGTCGCCTCTGTCTGTTGTTCCTCTTTTTTGCCGTTTTGCTGCTTGCCGGCTGCAAATCGGCGAAACTGTCCGATGCCGAAGAGAAGCAACGGATTGGGGAATACTATGAGGCGGCTGCCATCTACCGCAAGGTTTACACCAAGACCAAACCCAACAAACGCGAACAGCGTGCTCACATCGCTTTCTGCATGGCGGAGTGCAATCGCCTGATAAATAACAATCCCCGTGCGACAAGCGGCTATCTCAACGCCTTGCGTTACAACTATCCCGACAGTATCGTCTATTTCCGTCTCGGACAAGCCTACCACAAGCAGGGACGTTACGGCGATGCTCTTAAATACTACGACGAATATCTGTCCGCCCGTCCCGCCGACCCCTCCGCCCTTAACGGTCGCACGGGAAGCCGCCTCGCCGCCGTTATGAAACAGCATCCCACCCCTTATACCGTCCGCCGCATGGACAAATTCAACTCCCGCAAAAGCGAATTTTCCCCCATGCTCGCAGGGGATGCTTTCGACCAGCTGTATTTTGCCACTTCGCGGACAACGAAAGACAAGGATGCCCGCATCAGTGCCATTACGGGGCAGAGCAACAACGATTTCTACATGATCAAAAAGGACGAGAAAGGCGAGTGGCTCAAACCGGAGATTGTCGAAGGCGACATCAACACCGAGTTTGACGAAGGCACCCCGTCCATCACCGCCGATGGCAACACGATGTACTACACCTACTGCGCACAGGACGTCGAAACGGGCAGCCCCCGCACCGCCGAAATCTACCGCTCCTCCCGAAGCAATGCGCAATGGAGTAAAGGCGAGAAGGTTGCCATCGTCAAAGACTCCCTCACTACGCTGGCACACCCTGCCGCCTCTCCCGACGGTAAATACCTCTACTTCGTCACCGATGCCGTCGGCGGTTACGGCGGGAAAGACATTTTCCGCGTGCGGATAGCCGGCGGCGGCTTTGGAGCGATGGAGAATCTGGGGTCGCAAATCAATAGCGCGGGAGACGAGATGTTTCCCTATGTGCGCGACTCCGCCACCCTCTATTTTGCTTCCTCCGGACATCCGGGCATGGGAGGTTTGGATCTTTTCAAAGCCGTGCAGGACAGCACCGGACAGTGGGCGGTTGAGAACATGGGCGTTCCCCTCAATTCCCCGTCCGATGACTTTGGCATCACCTTCGCCGGAAGCCGTGAAGAAGGTTTTTTCAGTTCCAACCGCAACGATAATCGCGGCTACGACCATCTCTATTCCTTTGAATATCCCTCGGTAAACATTTTCATCGAAGGTTTCGTGCTTGACGTGAACGAATATCCTGTGGAAGAAGCCACCGTCCGCATCGTCGGGAGGGACGGGCTGAATGTCCGCGCACCGGTGAAGAAGGACGGCAGTTACCGCATCGAACTCAAACGCGACATCAGCTACGTCATGATGGCGGGCGCACGCGGTTTCCTCAATCAGAACTTTGAACTGACCACCGCCCCCGAAGAAAAAAGCGAAACCTATACCGTCGATTTCTTTCTCTCGCCTATTCACGAGCCGGTCGTCATCGAAAACATTTTCTACGATTTTGACAAAGCCACGCTTCGCCCTGAATCGCAGCAAGCCCTGAATGACATGATCAAAATGCTTGACGACAATCCCAACGTCACCATCGAACTCGGAGCGCACACCGACCGCAAAGGCTCTGCCGCCTACAACGAACGACTCGCACAACGCCGCGCCCAATCCGTCACCGACTACCTTATCGCCGGCGGCATTGACCCCTCCCGCGTTGAAGCCAAAGGCTACGGCAAAAGCACGCCCAAAACCATCAACAAGCGCATGGCGGAAACACACCCCTTCCTCCACGAAGGCGACATCCTTACCGAAGACTTCATCCTCGCTCTCCCCCCCGAACAGCAGGAGACTGCCGACCAAATCAACCGCCGCACCGAGTTCAAAGTCCTTCGCACCAACTACAATATCTTCTAAATCTCCAAATCAGTCCTTCCCTTTGTAGAGCGTGACGCTTGGGAAGGGGAACGCGATGCCGGCGGCGTTGAAGGCTTCGTAGATGGCTTGGTTGGTTTCGTAATTGACCTCCCAGTAGTCGCTGGACTTTATCCATACGCGGATGACAAGGTCAAGGCTACTGTCGCCCAATTTTTGCAGTCGGACATAGGGTGCAGGGTCGGTGAATATGCGCCGGTCGGCGGCGAAGACGGCGGCAAGCACTTCTTTCGCCTTGTTAATGTCCGTGCCGTATTCCACGCCGATGACCCATTCCACGCGGCGGGTCTCCACGTTGTAGTTTGTAACCAGACCGCTGCTGAGCTGCCCGTTGGGAATGTAAATCCTCCTGTTGTCAAGCATGAGCAGGATGGTGTGAAAAATTTGTATCTCTTTCACTGTGCCTTCCACGCCGTGAGCGGAGATATAATCCCCCACGCGGTAGGGTCGGAAAAGGAGGATAATCAATCCGCCGGCGAAGTTGGACAAATTACCGCTCAACGCCATGCCGACGGCAACGCCGACAGAGGCTATCAATGCCGCGAAAGAGGTTGTCTGTACGCCGAGCGCACCGATAACGGCGATAATCAACAGCACCGTCAGCGTAATATTGACCAGACTGACGGCGAATGAGCGGACGGAAGGGTCGATGTCCTTTTTATCCATCAGTCTTCGCATCAGTTTCCTGACCAACCCGATCAGGAAACGACCGATAAAGAAAATAAGCGATGCCTTGACAAGGGTCAAGCCCGTATGCGTGCCTTGTTCGAGTATCCATTCCGCCCAGACTCTTACGTCCGTCGTTTGTTGCAGCAGTATCATTTTTTTAGAGTATTGAAGTTTAATGTCATATTTCTGATGTATGCAGATGCTCTGAAAAAGCAAGAGATTTCAGCCCCATATACAGCACAGCGGAATGTGGGGTTAAGATAAATACATATTATATAGAGTTCTGAAAGAACGGCGAATTTCAGCCCAACATAAAGCGAAGCGGCACGTCGAGTAGCAGAATGTGGGGTTACGGAACGGTACCACCGATCGCAAAAGTAAATATAATTCAACCTTCTATGAAATAATGTTGTGTTTCTCCAAAAGGAAACAGCCTGTCTATAACAAGCTGCAGCAAATTGTAACATCCGGCTGGAATCCGTAACATCCGGCAGAAATATGTAACCGTTGACGGAAATCAATAACGTCCAACAGGAATCTGTAACCGTTGGCGAAAATCCGTAACATCCGGCAAAAATCCGTAACGGATAGCGGAAAAATCCGAATAGTTTAGCCACAAAACAAATAGAGCAGATTTTTAAACAATTTTCCATAACACAAATATAAGTATCAACAGCTTGCACATACAGGCAACAATAGCCTTTCGCCCGGCTTGCGGGTTCCTTTCGACAATCCCCGCGTAAAAAGCCTGCATGTTTTTATTGTGACCGGCTGCCGGCAAGGCCGGCATGAACAGGCATTGCCTGACGGCGACATTCCCCTTTTTGGAGATCCCTGTCCTGCCCTTTGAACTTGCCCGGCTCTTTGAGCACTGTGTCCAATCCGGCGTAACTTGCCGCCTGCCGGATGTTGTCAAAGAACCGGAAGCCGTTTGTTTCGCACAATACTGTCGCTGCGGTAATCAGTCCCAAGCCTTTTACTTTGGTTATCCGGTCAGCCTTTTCCATTAATTCCCTGTCTTCTTCCGCCGGTTTCCTGATTTCAGCCTCAATCTCTTCTGTTGCCTGAGTATAAAACTCAATCTGTCGTCCTGTCTTGAGTGCCGTCACACGGGCATTCCTGTGATGCGAGTGTTCCATGTCATGGATTTAGCACCTGGCGCGTGTCAAATCCTTTTTACGGATGAGAGTTCCCTGCATAAATCCCGTAATTCCCTGTAAGTTAAACTTGTCGGCTGGCCATGCCGACATGCTTCTTTCCAAACCGGAGTCCGCGATAAGAGCTGCATCCGCCTTGTCCGTCCCGGTTTTTACTTTCAAACTCCTGGCATGGTGCCTGATCCTGTTTGCCGGCACCACGCATGCTTCCTGTCCGTTATCATGCAGAAAATAAGTAAGATCCTCATAATAACAGCCTGTTGCTTCCGGTACAAACTTCAATGACATCCCTTTGGATATGCCCTTGACTGACCAATCCAAGAAATCTTTGAAGCCCTCAAAATCATTGAGGAACGAACGGCTGCGCTTTATCTTTACCCGCCTGTCATCCGGCTGTTCCTTGAGACATGCGTAAAACCCGTCCTTTGAAATGTCAATTCCTGCCGGTTGTTTCATAAACCTGTTTTTTACATGTTTGCCGGTGAAAAAGAAACTTCCCCTTACCGTCTGTCCTCGTAAATACATGCAGGATACAGACCTTGATGACTGTTCCTTGGATACTTGTCCGGACTCGAAAGAGAAACAGGCACGGGGCAGGATCAAAAAGACGATATGCCTGTTTGTTATCCCGGACTTCTTTGCTGTTCCCGTGCCTTCTTTGCTCCAAACGCTGCTGCAAATTTATGAAATACTTCCTTAATTTTAACGAGGGGACAAACGTACAAGGACTTTCCTGACGGTGTCTCCTTTAACCCCACATTCCGCTTCCCGACGTGCCGCTTCGCTTTACGTCGGGCTGAAATCTTTTGTCCCTTCGGGACATCTGCGTAACATCAGTTCTTATACCACGTATTTTTCTACTTTTGCACGGTTTGAAAACTATAAAAGGAGAACTATGATTTCGGTAGAGAAGCTACGGGTGGAGTTTGGGGGCTTTACGCTGTTTGATGATGTGTCGTTTGTGGTGAACAAGAAGGAGCGGATTGCTTTGACGGGGAAGAACGGGGCGGGCAAATCAACCTTGCTGAAGATATTCGCCGGATTGCAGTCGCCGACATCCGGAACGGTCAGCATCCCAAAGGAACTGACCGTCGGCTATCTCCCCCAACAGATGAAACTTGCCGACACCTGCACCGTGCGCGAGGAAGCGGAACGGGCTTTTGAACATATCCGCACAACAGAACAGGAGTTGGAGGAACTGAACAACCAACTGTCCGAGCGCACGGACTACGAATCGGATGCCTATCAAAAGATTATAGACCGCCATACCTGCCTGAACGAGCATATCCTTATGATCGGCGGCAATAACTATCAAGCCGAGCTGGAACGTACCTTAATGGGACTTGGCTTTGTACGCAGCGACCTTGAACGCCCCACGTCCGAGTTTAGCGGCGGATGGCGAATGCGTATCGAACTTGCCAAACTCCTGCTTCGCCAACCCGATGTACTGCTGCTTGACGAACCGACCAATCATTTGGATATTGAATCCATTCAATGGCTCGAAAACTTTATCGCTACCCGCGCCAATGCCGTTCTCCTCGTTTCTCATGACCGTGCGTTTATCAACAATACCACCTTCCGGACGGTCGAAATAGAACTTGGCAAGATATACGATTATAAGGTCAAGTATTCTGAATACGTTGTCCTCCGGCAGGAACGCCGCGAGCAACAGCTCCGTGCCTACGAGAACCAGCAAAAGAAACTTGCCGACACGGAAGCCTTTATCGAACGTTTCCGCTACAAGGCGAGCAAGTCGGTGCAGGTTCAGTCGCGCATCAAACAGATGGGGAAGGTGGAGCGCATAGAAGTGGACGATGTGGATACGGCTATGCTCAGTTTGAAGTTTCCGCCGGCTCCCCGTTCCGGCTCCTACCCCGTTATCATGGAGGATGTGGCGAAGAGCTACGGCGAACATCTGATATTCGGGCAGGTCACTCTTACCATCAACCGAGGCAATAAGGTTGCCTTTGTGGGAAAGAACGGCGAGGGGAAGTCCACGCTCGTGAAGTGCATCATGGATGAGATAGGCTTTACCGGCAAGCTGCAATTGGGGCATAACGTGAAGATCGGGTACTTTGCCCAAAACCAAGCGCAACTGCTGAACGAGGAGCTGACGGTGTTTGAAACCATCGACTATGTTGCCACAGGGGATATACGCACCAAGATACGGGATATACTGGGTGCCTTTATGTTCGGCGGCGAGGCATCGGATAAGAAGGTAAAGGTGTTATCGGGCGGGGAGCGCAGCCGTCTGGCTATGGTACGCCTGTTGCTGGAGCCTGTCAATCTCCTGATTCTTGACGAGCCCACCAACCATTTGGACATGCGCTCCAAAGATGTATTGAAAGATGCCTTGAAAGAGTTTGACGGGACGGTTATAGTCGTTTCTCACGACCGCGAATTTCTCGACGGCTTAGTGGACAAGGTCTATGAGTTCGGCAATCAGCGGGTCATTGAGCATCTCGGCGGCATCTACGATTTTCTGGAACATAAGAAGATGGACAGTCTGCGCGAATTGGA
Organism: Bacteroidales bacterium Barb4; assembly: GCA_001657575.1. Taxonomy (GTDB): domain Bacteria; phylum Bacteroidota; class Bacteroidia; order Bacteroidales; family Tannerellaceae; genus Barb7. The sequence goes on along the minus strand of LBCX01000048.1, from coordinate 5,390 downwards.
ACGTACCGTTACGCCTGCTCCCGCACCCGCTGCCCCCGCACCCGTCAAAACCTCCGAACCGCAACCTTCCCAACCCAAACCTGACAAGCAGCAAACCAAACAATCTTACGAAGCCAAGAAAGAACAAAGCCGCGCCCTAAAAAAGATAGAGCGGGCTGTTGCCGAATCGGAAAGCCAAATCACAAGGTTGGAACAATCCATCGCCGACATTGAAACCCGCTTGGCAACCCCCGAAGGGGCTTCCGACACGGCTTTATACACCGAATATTCCAAGCAGAAAGCACAATTGTCGGAAACGATGGAACGGTGGACGGAATTGACGATGGAATTGGAATGGGCGATGCGCGGGTAATCAGGCTACAATCTCTTCTTCCCCCGCCTTCTTCTCTTCCTGCTGCTTTTCGGCTTGTTCCTGCATAGCCTGCTCCTGCAACGCCATGATCTCCTGAGAGCGGGAAAGCCAAAGGCGTTTGCCGAATATATGTTCCATATCTTCGGTATAGATGACCTCCCTTTCAAGCAACAATTGCGCCAATGCGCCATGCTGTTCCGCATGGGTGTTGAGGATGTTTTTGGCGCGGTCGTACTGCTCGTTGATGATGGCTTGCACTTCGGTGTCAATCAGTTTGGCGGTATCCTCGCTGTAAGGCTTGGTAAAGCCCCATTCCTGACCGGAAGAATCGTAGTAGTTCAGGTTGGGCAGTTTCTCGCTCATTCCGAAATAGACAACCATTGCGTAAGCCTGCTTTGTGATGCGTTCCAAGTCGTTGGAGGCACCGGTGGATATTTTGCCCAAGAAGACTTCTTCGGCGGCACGTCCACCCAAAGTGGCGCACATCTCGTCCAGCAGTTGTTCGCGTGTGGTGATTTGCCGCTCTTCCGGCAGATACCATGCGGCACCCAAGGCTTTGCCGCGCGGGACGATCGTTACCTTTATCAACGGATTGGCATGTTCGAGCATCCAGCTGAGGGCGGCGTGACCGGCTTCATGGATGGCAATGCTTTTGCGCTCATCGGCTGTCGTTATCTTGGAGCGTTTCTCCAAGCCTCCGACAATACGATCCACCGCATTCATAAAGTCTTCCTTGTTGACTGACTTCTTCCCGCCACGGGCGGCTATCAGAGCAGCCTCGTTGCAGACATTGGCTATATCAGCACCGGAAAAGCCGGGCGTTTGGCGGGCTAAAAAGTCCGTATCTGCCGATTCGTCAGTCTTTATCGGGCGCAAGTGTACGCCGAATATCTCCCTGCGTTCGTTCAGGTCGGGAAGTTCCACATGGATTTGACGGTCGAAACGACCTGCGCGAAGCAGGGCTTTGTCAAGAATGTCAGCCCGGTTGGTTGCCGCAAGAATAATAACGCCGCTGTTTGACCCGAAACCGTCCATTTCTGTCAGGAGCTGGTTCAAGGTGTTTTCGCGCTCGTCATTGGTGTTCAGGTTCGAGTTTTTCCCGCGTGCACGTCCAACGGCATCAATTTCATCAATGAATACGATACAGGGGGATTTGTCTTTCGCCTGACGGAACAGGTCGCGGACACGCGAGGCACCCACACCAACAAACATCTCCACAAAATCGGAACCCGACATAGAGAAGAACGGCACATCCGCCTCACCTGCCACTGCCTTTGCCAGCAGCGTTTTCCCCGTTCCCGGAGGGCCTACCAAGAGTGCCCCTTTGGGTATCTTCCCGCCTAATTCGGTATATCTCTCAGGGCTTTTGAGGAAGGAAACGATTTCCTCCACTTCCTGTTTGGCTTCCGCCAAGCCGGCTACATCCTTAAAGGTTATTTTGCTGTCGTCCTTGTCAAACAGCTGGGCTTTCGATTTGCCTACGGTGAAGATACCGCCCGGGCCTCCCGATCCTCCCGATCCCGACATGCGCCGCATCAGGTATATATAGATGACGACTATCATTAAAATGGGGGCGGCAGAAATCAGATACCCCCAAATGGTGTCGCTCCCTTCTTCGTAGCGCAAAGAAGTGTCTATCCGGCTCTCGGCTACGGTTGCATTATAAAAGTCGGTGAATTTATCGGGAGAGGACACCTTGACAAATATTTTAGGAGACTCGCCCAGTTTGGAAGAGTCCCCTTTGAATACAAGCCCGGTCTTATCGGTTTTGACGGTAGCCTCCACCATGTTTTTCCGGTTGTAAACCGTCAGACTCTCAAACGTATTGTCTTTGGCTAAGGTTTGAAATTCCGTCCATCCCAATTCTTTCATGGCGGAAGAATCGCCGTTCATATACAACGCGGCAAGTGCCACCAAGATAAGACCGTACATCCAATACAGGTTGAACTTAGGCTTCTTCGTCCTGTCCTTCTTGTCCGGGGTCGGAACCGGTGCCGGACTGAGGGTTTCTTTACTCATAAAATAAAAGGTGATTGTTTGAATTGATTAGTCCGGATTTGGAATACGGGTCACGGGCACGTCCGCCCAAAGATTGTCCAAATTATAGAACTCCCGCTGCTCCGGCATGAAGATGTGGACAAGAACTGTGCCATAGTCCATTCCTATCCACAGTGCCGTTTGATTGCCTTCGATGGAAAGCGGCTTCTCGCCGGCATTCTTGCGGGCAAAGTCCCATACGGAATCCGAGAGGGCAGACACCTGTGTGGGGCTGTTCCCTTCGCAGATCACCATGTACTCGCAAATTGCACCGGAAAGGCGGGATAAATTCACTGTTGCAATATTCTTGCCTTTCTTCTCCTGAATACCTGCAATAACGGCATTCAGCAATGTTGTCGTTTGATCCATTTATGATTGATTAAAGAACACGGACAGTATTATCCGTTTTGCACTTGCGGAATTAGTCCCGTACACGTCCTATATAGGCTCCGTTGCGGGTATCTATTTCAATCTTTTCGCCGGCATTGATAAAGAGGGGTACGCGCACTTCCGCACCGGTTTCAACGGTAGCCGGTTTCAGTGTGTTGGTAGCCGTGTCGCCTTTCATGCCGGGTTCGGTATAGGTTACTTCCAGTATCACATGGGCGGGAAGCTCGCAGGTCAGGACAGTTTCGGTGGCAGCATGTACCATCGCTTCCACCGTATCCCCTTCTTTGAGGAATTGCACGCCTTCGATTGTCTCGCCGTTGATAGAGATTTGCTCAAACGTTTCGGGGTGCATAAAGTTATACCCCATATCATCCTTATATAAGAACTGATAAGGACGCCGCTCGATACGCACTTCATCCACTTTCACGCCGGAGTTCCACGTCTTGTCGATGACACGTCCGGTCGTTACATTCTTCAATTTGGTACGCACAAAAGCCGGACCCTTGCCCGGCTTAACATGAAGAAATTCAGTGATGAAATAGTAAGTGCCGTCCATATCAAGACACATCCCGTTTCTGAAATCAGCAGTAGTTGCCATGCTAAACAGTATATTTTAATTAATAATTCAGTGATTGGCGGGACAAAAGTAACACAATCCCCCAAAGAAGCAACCAAGGCAAATGTATTATACTTGCCTATGCGTCGGACAGACAAGCAGACATTCTCCCTACCACTTATAATTAAAGCCAAAGCTCAGCAACTCATTCGTTTGGAGATAGCTGTCAAAGTCTTCCTTTTTGGCAACGCCGTCGTCGAAACGGAGATGCAGGTAGATGCGGGTGGAGAAGAAGCGGCTGATGCCCATGGTCAGCGTGTTTTCAAATTCGCCTACAACGCGGTCAAAGCTCGTAAAGTAGTACACACGCGACTGCCAGCTGATGTTACGGTCGAAATTGAAAGTCAAATCGGCGCGGACGGTGGAACCGAACTGACTGAGGCGGTGCTGAAACTCATTCGTCTCAGGGTCGCGCTTGAAGCCGTGACGACCCAAGTCCAACTTGGCGGGGTCATCCATAAGACTGTACATGTAAGTATAGGAGACGGGAGCCATGTTGAGAGCCAGACTGAGGCGTTTATGCTTTTTTGTAAATGACTTGTTGAGTTCGTATTTCATCCCAAGCCCAAAGTTGAAAGAGATGGGGGATAGAAGGGCTGCCATCCGCATCATGGAGTTTTCCTGAAAATTACTGAAAAGCTGTGTCCTGAATTCGGCATCGAAAGTGTAGTACCATTTGTTAAACGCTCGATAGCCGAGGTTGCTATGGATGCAGAAAACATCCTCGCCTATCTTGTGGCTGCGCAAGGTGTCTTTGGGGGCAGTGTAAGTGCTGATTTTCAGTTCCATTTCGTTGGTCAGCTGCACCTTGTCCTTCTGGTAGTCGTATTTCAGGTAGTTGCGCGTCAGCAGGTTCAGGTTGCTGGTGCCCCCCTTGTGCCAGTTGGGCGAGAAATAGTTTTGTGAAAAATGCACCGCACTTTCAAAAGCCGAATGCCAATACCGCCGTTCGGGAATGAAGCGGACAGGAGCGTCCATATCTTCCACCCTGTACGCCTCTTTGTCAGTGACAACGGGCAGTTCCTTCACCTTCTCCTGCCGTATCGGTTCGGGCGCGATGAGTTCCTTCGGCATATCCTGCCGCGTGTAGCGGAAATAATGCGGGCGGTTTGCTGCAAAATACTGGTGCATCCTTTCCTCAAAGGCTCTTTTCCGTGCGTATTCGGGAAGCACTTCGGGCTTCGGGAGAAAGGCTTTCAGCGGGTCTTGCGGCTTGTACGGAGCGGTCTTGCCAAAAGCAAGATTTTTCACTTTTCCGCCTTGATAGACAAGAGGGAGGAAAAGCGGATTGACGATAACCGTGTCGCGGAAAGTCAGGCTACCGTCAATCAGGTCGGTACTGTCCCGCACAAAGTTTATCCAATACAGGGCGGTTTCCGACAATCCCGGCTTGTCCTTGTTCAGGAAGCGGAGCAACTCATCGCCGGGACGAACAGGGCGCGAATAAGTGCCGTTCAGTTTCTCCAATTGGGAACGAATATCGCCCACCTTGTTCAAATCCACATCCTCCATGACCACCCCCTGCGCCTTAACCGTTCCGGTGAGGAATAAAAACAAAGTAACTATCAGGCAGGCATTGCGGCGGTTTTTCATAAGACTCTTCGTCATTTACCGGTTAAGTACATGATTAGATTACAGCTCTTTCAGATACTTAATGTCTTCTATGTGGAAGGGGGTTTCCTGATAGACGTAGTAATTCAGCCAATTGGTGTACAGGAGGTTGGCATGGCTGCGCCAAAGAGTCAGAGGCTGTTGAGCGGGGTCGTTGTTGCGGTAGTAATTGCGGGGGATTGAAATAGGAAGTCCCTTTTTTAGGTCACGGATATATTCGTTATGCAATGTGTCGGGGGCATATTCCGAATGTCCTGTCACATAAAACTCGCGCCCGCCGCGTGACATAACCATATATACCCCGGACTCTTCGCTTTCGGAAAGGAGTGTCAGTTCCGGTATATTCAATATATCTTCCCGCCGTATCTCGGTGTGGCGGCTGTG
>LBCX01000299.1 GCA_001657575.1 Bacteroidales bacterium Barb4 | reverse complement strand
AAGGCGGTCGCGGCGGATTGGGCAACTGGAACTTCAGAACCGCCACCAATCAAGCCCCCCGCTACGCACAGCCCGGCGAACCGATACGGGAACGCACCATCATCATGCAGTTGAAGCTGCTTGCCGATGTCGGGCTTGTAGGCTTTCCGAATGCCGGAAAATCCACCCTGCTGTCCGTTGTCACAGCCGCCAAGCCCAAGATAGCCAATTACCCTTTCACCACGTTGGAACCTAACTTGGGTATTGTCGGCTATCGCGACAACCGTTCCTTTGTCATGGCAGACATACCCGGCATTATCGAAGGCGCGAGCGAGGGCAAAGGCTTGGGTCTGCGCTTCCTGCGCCACATCGAGCGCAATTCCGTACTGCTCTTTATGGTGCCCGCCGACACGGACGATATACGAAAAGAATACGAAATCCTTCACAACGAGCTGGTCTGCTATAACCCCGATTTGCTGGACAAACGCTGTGTGCTTGCCGTCACCAAAAGCGATATGCTGGACGATGAACTGACCCGCGACTTGTCTGCCGACCTGCCGGAAGACCTCCCGCATGTCTTTATCTCCTCCATTACCCAAACCGGTCTTGTCGAACTCAAAGACCTTCTCTGGAAAGAACTGAACAAAGAAACCTTCCGCGAAGCCGACCACATCATCCATAAGGACATAGATGTAAAATCCCTGCCCTTTGATGATGAGGACGACCTCCTTCCCCCGCCGCTGGAAGAGGACGACAACAGCGACGAGGACTTTGAAGAATGGGACGGGGATTGATTATTGAACCGGTCTGCTAACGGTTTGCCATATACAAACGGCTTGCCGTCTGCCGGAAGGCATATATGCCGGCTTGGCTCAGTTCGACGGGCATTTCCTTTCCATCCGGAAGGTACATAACCACTTTGTCTTCACCCTCGAAGCGGAACAGCTTGCTGCTTTCTCCGCCCGACTCGACGCTCCAGCTCTTGTCCGATGCATCAAAGGTAAGGTCAATGCTTTCCGCTTCGCCGGCTTTTTGGATATGGTAGCCGTTGGCTTGGGTCTCAACGGTGTAAATGCCGTCTTTCGTGTCAATGGTTTTGGTTGTGCCGATGTCGGCTGAAGCGGGGTTTACGCCCGACCAGAACTCGATGGAGTTGAGCACGATTAAATCCGCTACAAAGACCAGCGGATAGACCAGCACAACGTTGAAGGCAATAAATACCGCTTCGTTTATATACTTGTTGCCGATGCTGTTGTTCCATTCCAACATTCGTCGGGACAGGGTGAACGAGCCGAGGCAGGAGGAAAACAGAACGCTGCACGCCAACGCACTCGTGAATAACAAAGCCATGTTTTTCTTTTTCATGTGGATAGAGGGTATTACATTAAAGTTATAAGCGGCGAAGGTAGCCGTATTCCACAGAATACATATACATTTGCGCGCTTAAAAAATAAACGCAACTGATGAAGAATATCCGTAATTTCTGTATCATCGCTCATATAGATCACGGCAAAAGTACCTTGGCAGACCGCTTGCTTGAATCCACCAAAACCATTGATGCCAAAGACATGCAGGCGCAGGTGCTGGACGATATGGATTTGGAGCGCGAGCGCGGCATTACCATCAAGAGCCATGCCATACAGATGAATTACGTGAAAGACGGCGAAGCCTATACGCTGAATCTGATTGATACGCCGGGACATGTGGATTTCTCCTACGAAGTGTCCCGCTCCATTGCCGCCTGTGAGGGTGCTTTGCTCATTGTGGACGCCGCACAGGGCATTCAGGCACAGACCATTTCCAACCTTTACATGGCTATCGAGAACGACCTCGAAATAATCCCCGTCATTAACAAGATAGACCTTCAAAGTGCCAAGCCGGACGAAACGGAAGACCAGATTGTTGAACTGCTGGGTGTGCCCCGCGAGTCAATCCTCCGTGCCAGCGGCAAGACGGGAGAGGGCATCAATGAGATATTGAATGCCATTGTGGAGAAAGTGCCTGCGCCGAAGGGCGACCCCGAAGCACCGCTCCAATGCCTGATATTCGATTCTGTGTTCAACTCTTTTCGCGGTATTATTGCCTATTTCAAGGTAGTGAACGGCGTGATCCACAAGGGCGACCATGTGAAGTTCATTGCCACCGAGAAGGAGTATGATGCCGACGAGGTGGGTATCCTCAAACTGACCATGTCGCCCCGTGCCGAGATAGGGACGGGTGATGTGGGCTATATCATTTCGGGCATCAAGAGTTCCCGCGAAGTGCGGGTGGGCGATACCATTACTCACGTCAAGAATGCTGCCCCGAAGGCTATTGACGGCTTTGAGGAGGTGAAGCCGATGGTGTTTGCCGGCGTGTATCCGATAGAGAGCGAGGACTTTGAGAATCTGCGTTCCTCTTTGGAGAAGTTGCAGTTGAATGATGCTTCGCTCACCTTTCAGCCGGAGAGTTCGATGGCGTTGGGGTTCGGATTCCGTTGCGGGTTCTTGGGGCTGCTGCACATGGAGATTATTCAGGAGCGATTAGACCGTGAGTTCAATATGGATGTCATTACGACTGTCCCGAACGTATCCTATAAGGTGTATGACAAAAAGGGCAACTGTACGGAAGTACATAACCCGAGCGGACTGCCTGACCCTACGCTGATTGACCATATCGATGAGCCGTATATCCGTGCATCCGTGATAACAACCACGCAGTTTATCGGCCCCATTATGACGCTCTGCCTTGGCAAGCGGGGGATATTGTTGAAGCAGGAATATATCTCAGGCGACCGTGTGGAAATCCATTACGATATGCCGTTGGGCGAAATCGTCATTGATTTCTACGACAAATTGAAAAGCATCTCCAAGGGTTATGCTTCTTTCGACTACCATCTCCATGACTTCCGGCCGGGCAAGCTGGTCAAATTAGACATCCTTCTGAACAGCGAGCCTGTGGATGCCCTTTCCACCCTCACCCACGTTGACAACAGTACGAACTTCGGTCGCCGCATGTGTGAAAAGCTGAAAGAATTAATCCCCCGTCAGCAGTTCGACATTGCCATACAAGCCGCCATCGGCTCTAAAATCATCGCCCGCGAAACCATCAAAGCCGTGCGCAAGGACGTTACTGCCAAGTGCTACGGCGGTGACATCTCCCGCAAGCGCAAGCTCCTCGAAAAGCAGAAGGAAGGCAAGAAACGCATGAAGCAGATCGGGACGGTGGAAGTGCCGCAGAAGGCGTTCTTGGCTGTATTGAAATTGGATTAGACATTAGGCACAGATTACGCTGATTACACGGCTTTACACCATTTTATGAAAGGACTGCCGTCCCGCAGGGACAACGACAGCTTACCCCTAACAGGGTTTGAAACCCTGTTAGGGGTTCGGATGTATATCTTATCTATAAACCCCACATTCCGCTTCGCTGCATG
>LBCX01000298.1 GCA_001657575.1 Bacteroidales bacterium Barb4 | reverse complement strand
TGATCACCTCCTCCCGCTCCCCATGCAGCCAGCCGACCGGACTGACCCGCATGGCAGAGCCGTTCCCGTAGCTGTTATACGGCTGCTGATCCGCACTGAATATCCAGCGTGCAAAACAGGCACCGTAGTCACCCATCGGATTCGGGTATTTCCGGCACCATTCCACGAGGCTGTCCCTGTAGCCTTTGCCGTTCAACAGGGCATCGGCAATCGCCACCGTGCAGACCGTGTCGTCCGTAAAATTACATTTCTCCGTAAACAGTTCAAAACCGGTTTCGTTCGTATTGTCAAACTCGAAGCGGGAGCCGATGATGTCTCCGATGATTGCGCCTAACATGGTGTTCTTTTTAGTTGTTTCTGTATTCTTAATTTACCATATCCTACCATTGCAAAAACAAGTTTCAGTGATATTCAAACCATTCTCAATTTTTTCAGTTTTTATTTTTCTGAAATTCATCTAAAAAAAGCCCAACATATGATTTATCTTTATCCGTATTTTGGGTTATAAATTCAGATATATTTTTACAATAACCAAAATATTTTTCACACTCATTCCTATTCATATTTTCTGTTCCAGGATAACATAATGACACATAAATAAGATTATGATTGAGAAATAAAGATGATCTTGAAACAAATTTTTTTGCTATCTGATCTGCCCGAGCAGCATCAAGTTCTATCACTATTCTGATATTACTTTCTTCAGATTCTCCAAAAATATCTACACGATCTTTAACAGAATTGACTATTTGGTATTCCTTTTTCCATTTCCAATTAAATATTTGTAGATTTGATTTCAAATAATTTATAATATCATCTTGTAATGTCTTTGTTTGTGATGATTTTTCTGTTTGTGATGATTTTTTTATTTCTTCGTATTTTTCCTTTTTATAATTAAACTATTTCAATAATAAAATCAAGTCACCCTTTATTTTAGAGATTTCTATTTCTTTAGAAGGTGATTCTATTATTTCTTTGATTTTTACGCTCTGTTTTTCATCTACAGAACAGGGATCGTCTAAATCGGTATTGTCATTTTCTTTCATATAAACTTTCTTTTTAATTATAATACATCAAAATGCCGAAAAATTATCTACATTCATAACCTTTTTCTTTTACGGCTCTTAACAATAGATTTGTCCTTTAATACAGTAAACGGGAGCTGTCTTAAAATCCTTGCCTTTGCATTATGCGCAACATATAATCAAGAATGATACTATCAGAATAACTGCCGATTTTATCATGGAATTAGTCTTGATTATTTCCTTATTCTGCCAATTGTTTCTCGATAGCTCCTGCCAAGCTGCTTGCGCCGATGCGGAAGTAGTCTTTGGCAAGCTGTTCTTCGCCGAGGGTTTCTTTGACGATGGTGTAGTATTTGACGGCGTCTTCGACGGTGCGGATGCCGCCGGAGACTTTGATGCCGATGCGTTTGCCGGTGAGTGCACGGTAGGTTTTGAGGACTTGGCATATCGTATAGATGGCTTCGGGGGTGGCACCGGGGTAGTCTTTGCCGGTGGAGGTTTTGAGGAAGTCGGCACCGGAGTAGAGGGCGAGGACGGCGGCTTTGCGGACAAGAGCGGCTTTTTGCAGGGCACCGGTTTCCAAGATGACTTTCAGGCGGGCATCGCGGCAGGCGGCTTTGATTTCCTGCAATTCTTCGGCAAGGTCTTCGTAGTTTTCTTCCATCAAAGAGCCGGGGTTCAATACTACATCAATCTCGTCCGCTCCCTGCATGACGGCGAGGGCGGCTTCGGCTATCTTCACTTCCGTAAAGGTCTGCGAGGCGGGGAAGCCGCCGGCGACGGAGGCTATGCCGACGTTTTGCGCCGTGAGGGCTTGCCTGACGGTTTCGACGAAGAGGGGGTAGGTGCAGATTGCCGCCACGTTGGGGACGTCGGGACGGCTGCCTTCGTAGTCGTTGACTTGGTTGACCATTTGCAGGATGCTCTCCTTGGTGTCCAATCCGGTGAGGGATGTGAGGTCAATACAGCCGTGTATGCGTTTGAATACGTCAGCGGTGAAGTTTTCTTGGCAATGCTTTTCGAACAGGCGGTTTACTTCTTCTGTAATTGCAGCGTCGGGTTGTGACGGGGGGAAGTTGGCAAATGCTTTTTGGTATTTGTCGGTATCGTTCATAATGCGGTGAGTTTATCGTTGTTGATATGACGATTTTTGTCGCGGGAGGTTTTCTTTTCGAGGTTCTTTTCAAAGGCGGCAGTGAGATCGATGCCCGTTTGATTGGCGAGGCAGAGCAAGACCCAGAGGACGTCCGCCATTTCATCGCCCAAGTCGCGGTGTTTGTCGCTTTCCTTGAAGGATTGTTCGCCGTAGGTGCGCGCCATGATGCGTGCCAATTCGCCGACTTCTTCCGTGAGGATAGTCATGTTGGTTAGTTCGTTGAAATAACGGATGCCATAAGTTTTGATCCATTGGTCAACGGTTTCTTGTGCTTGTTGCAAGGTGATTTCTGCCATGTCCGGATGTTGATACCGGACAAAGGAAGAGATATTTATATTTATGGGCAAACAATGGGGAAATTAATGCTTTGCTATCTTTGCCCGCTGTATTATCAATTATATACTTGCTTTGACAGTCGGAAGGCTGCTAAACTGATGCTACGCAGATGCCCTGAAAGGGCAAGGGATTTCAGCCCCACATGCAGCGAAGAATGTGGGGTTAATGGACAATGCCGACGAGGGGGTTCTGAAAGAACGACCGAATATTACAGGTTGTATTTGTATAGTCCTTGCAGGACTTCTCCGATGGCGTTATCCTTAACCCCACATTCCGCTTCGCTGCATGCGGGGCTGAAATCTCTTGCCCCTTCGGGGCATCTGCGTAACATCAGTTATAACCTCAAAAAATATGTTACCGTTAATCTTTACCCTCGCCGCCATGGGACTTACAGCAGGAGCGTTCTACATCTTTACATTTACCCCTCGCGGCAAAAAATGGATAGGTCAGGAATAAAACACCGTTGACAGGGTTTCAAATCCCGTCAGGGGTTGCATCGGGGCGACCGCGTAATATCTTCCGCCTGTTTTTTATGTTTTATCTCCTAAGCGTTTGGGAGATTCAGATGGACACTTCGTACCTAATCCTGATGCTTTCGTCTCTCTTCCCGATGCCCTCGTACCCCCTACCCCTAACAGGGTTTCAAACCCTGTTAGGGGTTCTTTACCGTCTGGCGTATCCTGAAAGGATACCGGATTTCAGCCCCACATGGAGCGTAGCGGAATGTGGGGTTATGTGGAATGTGGGGTCATAAGAACGACACAGGCAAAGGAGTTCTGAAAGAACGACACAGGCAAAGGAGTCCTGAAAGGACGACCGGATATTATATGTTCGTAAATCATCATTTGTATTTGTATCGTTATAGAACCCCTAACAGGGTTTCAAACCCTGTTAGGG
>LBCX01000297.1 GCA_001657575.1 Bacteroidales bacterium Barb4 | reverse complement strand
GTCCCAAAGGGACGGAAGATTTCAGCCCCACATGGAGCAAAGCGGAATGTGGGGTTTGGCAAGAGATTACCGATAAGCTCTGAAAGAACGACCGAATCATTTATGATATAAGTTATCGCCTGTATGTATATCGCCCTTTCAGGGCTTTGTTTGAGATGTATTTCATCTAAACCCCACATTCCGCTGCGCTGCATGTGGGGCTGAAATCCGCTGTCCTTTCAGGACTTTCTGCGTAACTGCTTTTGGCAGGCGGGGCTTTTTCGCGCTATCTTATCTACTGGGGGTAAACCAAAATTCTACGCCATCAGGCTGGAGCTTTCTTATAATATACTGAGGGAAATAACCCGCATGGTCATCAATGCTTTCGTAGGTGTGGGCTAAGAGCCAATTCGGCCTATAATCGCTTTCCCACCTTATGTCGCCCTGATCGTTATAGCTACAGAATCCAAACGAAGTATTGATGTAACCTTGGTCACAGATAACGGTGTCCTTAATATTAATAAACCGATATTCACCGCCTATCGCCGGATGCCATACGGAACTTTCATCAATTAATGGTTTTACTAATTTATTATCGTCAACCCATAATTCTATATCACTATACAGGGGATTTTTCCATACAACCTCAAATAAAGGTATGAGGTCACCTTTATCATCTTGGATAGGCCGAATATCGTATACGTATCGGTAGCTGTGTTCTATTAAATAAGACCTGAGGCTATGATATATAGAATGATTAGCGGTTTTAATCTTTGCCTCACCCAGATCGTTATAGGTGAGATCGGATGCGCAATTAAACGATCGGAGGTCACCGTTAGAGGTGTTTTTAAACGTAAACTTAAACGCTTGCCCTGCGTACACTTCATCGTTTAATGATGTTACTAATTTGCCATCAACCCAAAATTCTGTATCAGGCTGAGGATTTTTCCATGTAAGCAGCAGATAGGGTAACCATCCCTTGTATTCATACTGAAATCCGGCGTGGTATAAACCGTATTCAACTTTCTCAGCGTCATCTGAATTATAAGGTTTAAACGTTGCCTCGCCCCGCTCGTTATAGCTGATAACGCCTTCACCGCGATACGGCCAGAATACACCGGTACGGGTATTCTTAAACGCAAGCTTAGGTGCTGTTACCAATATGCCGTTAACCCATAATTCTTTATCCGGCTGGGGATTTTTCCATACAAGCGACTGGGGATAATCCACACCATTCGAGGTATAGGCTGGCCTGTATTTAAACAGGAATTCGACTATGTCTAAACCGAGTCGGAGTTCCGAAATGTTCCTGTCATTAAAAGATGCAAATGTCGCTACGCCCCACTCGTCATAGCTTAACTTGCCTTCGTTATATGTATACGTCCGGGCTTCATCGGTAAGGGTGTTCCTAATCGTAAACGAAGGGAGAGCCGCAAGCCCCACAAGGCTCGCGCTCTCCCCACCGTTCAGCACCTTTTCGTCATCCTTGCCATAGGACGCAAGTGCCGTCATGGCACAAATCAAAAGCAGAATCTTCTTCATTCCAATGTAGTCACCAATCTTCAGACGCCGGTATTACTAATTTGCCGTCAACCCAAATTTCTGCATACGGTTGAGGTTCCCATATAAGCTGATATACGCAAGGCGTACTAATCGAGGTACGGATTGGTTTGACTGTATACCCTGCTCCTGCAATATTACTGTTGTCGTAATCCGCGTGGATTATCTGGAGTTCATCGAAATTAAAAGTTCCAAGCACCACGTTCACCCCTTCATAGCTAAGTTTGCCTTCTTCAGCCAAATACGACCAGCTATCAGTGCCTACTATAAGATTTTGAACCGTAAGCACATGGGTACCCTCCGTGAGGCCCGCTTTCTCTTCACCGTACAGCCTGTTTTCATCGTCATTGCTGCAGGACACAAGTGCCGTCAGTGCACAAAACAGAAACATAAACTTCTTCATTTTAGTAATGTATTAATTGTTAATAATCGGGCGGGCAAAACCCTGACGGGTTCACACGCCCCTGACTTTTTTTACAGGGCACAAAGAAAAAGGTTTATTTTATAAACAAAGCATATTCAATATAAATATTTATACATCCGTATGGGATGCATATGCGCATCCCAGTGGGATGTATATACGCATCCCAATGGGATGCATATACGCATCAAGGAATGTTAAAATGCCGTTTTCATTCATTTAACCTCAGCTGTATTTCGGGATGGATGACGAGCATTTCCTTCATCGGCGATGCCGGGTGGTTGGGGTTCGCCTGCGTGACAATCTCGAACTCCCAGAGGTTGCCGTTTATCAGGTTGGGGACAGACAGGACGAGCCGCTTGGGTTCGTTGACAACGACCGTCGCGCGGAAGCGCGTGCCTAAGACATTAATATACCATGCGCCGACCCGGGCGGCGTGCTCCGTCGTGCCGTCGTCCATGACTTTAAGCCCGTAGCCGAGTATGGTCATTGTGCCGTTCGACGTGACTTTTTCGTTCGTTGTGGCGGATTTGGCATCAATCATCTGCTCAACGTATCCCTCCATGGGGTTGACGCCTTCAAAGTGGAGCTTTACCTTGTCCGCAATATAGTCGCGGAGCGGAATGGCGGCGGTGATGTTGATGCCGGGCTGCTTGCCTTCGGCAATATGCCGGTCGTGATGGTCATACACGCCGGGGATGCTGATGCTGGCGTGCATGAAGTCGGTGTTGATCGTGTAGCCGTCGGCAATGCAATACTTTGCCGTGTCGAAGAGCTGCACCGCCGCGAGGTAGATGTTCTCCTCCGACACGCCCGGGTGCATGAGAGCCGTCTTTGCCGCGAGACTTCGGATGTTCATCGCGTCTTTGTGTTGTGCTCTTGCAATGCAGGGTTTCTCTGCCGTCGCCAAAGCGGTTTCAAACAGATTGACATTGACCAGATGTTTCTGATCCTGCGTTTTTTCATCGATGCTCATAACAGTAGAATTTAGAGGGTTTATAATAACAGTTAGCAATAGCCGTAAGGAGTTGGGAATCAGGAATGCCCTGAAAGGATGATATACTAGTAATGCGGAGGATGCAGGGGCATGAGAGGACGGGATGTGTGGTTTACAAAATCGGCGGCTAAGGTAAATTAAAAACAGGTTACCGTATCCAACTTTACAGTTGAAAAACAGTTATGCAGATGCCCCGAAGGGGCTAAAGATTTCAGCCTCACATGGAGCGGAGCGGAATGTGGGGTTACGGAAAGGGCGACCCGATGAAATCCTGTAAGGATGAAAGAATATATCGTTCTTTCAGAACTCTCTTGCCACTACCGTCCCATAAACCCTACATTCCGCTCCGCTGCATGTGGGGCTGAAATCCGCCGTCCTTGCAGGACTCCCCTGTCGGCGACGTTTTTTCCATAACCCCACATTCCGCTGACCCGACGTGCCCCGACGTTTTACGTCGGGCTGAAATC
>LBCX01000296.1 GCA_001657575.1 Bacteroidales bacterium Barb4 | reverse complement strand
AGGATGTCTGTTATCTGGGGCATAAGCATGTGATAAAATTAGTTTATAATTAATGCTTCACAGTAGTCCCGAAGGGACGGGAAATTTCAGCCCCACATGGAGCGGAGCGGAATGTGGGGTCAGCGGAATGTGGGTTTACGGAATGGCAGCGGTAAGAGAGTTCTGAAAGAACGATATATTCTTTCATCCTTTCAGGATTTCATGGGTTGCCCTTTCCGTAAACCCCACATTCCGCTCCGCTCCATGTGGGGCTGAAATCTCATGCCCCTTCGGGGCATCCCCATCATTCCTTCACAACAAACTTCCGCACCACATACCTCTCCTTCCACTTCGCCGCATTCAGTATATAAACCCCCGCAGGCAGAGCCGCAGCACGCTGTTCATTATCGCCGTCCGCCATAAATTGCAGCACCTTTTCCCCTGTTATCGTACTTATCGAAATGAAATACCCTTCCAGATTGACAAGGTGCAATACCCCGTCCGCATAATAAGCCCGCACCTCGCCATTTACCCCTAACAGGGTTTCAAACCCTGTTAGGGGTTCCTTTGCAAGAAAAGCCGCCCGGTAAGAATTAAACGCTTTCTCTGTCAGCGTAAAGCTGAATTTGCTCCTCTCGGAAATCTTTATGTCAAAACTGCCCCCTGCCATCCAGCCCGTAAAAACATACCCCGAATCGGGGACTGCCTCCATCCCCACCAATGTCCCATAGCCATAAAATCCCTCGCCGAACGCCTGCCCGCCTTTCGTTGCATCAATAGTGACAAGATGCCTGTCCACCGCAAACACCGCTGTCAGTACCGTATCCCCTTTCACCACAAACCTGTACGGATTGGCATCGGAAAGGCTGTCGCCCGCCGCATTTACCCATTTCGCAAAATGATAATTCTCATCAGCCTCTGCTCTTGCTTCCGCCTGCGTATTATAGGCATATTCACCCTCGCCCGACTCTATCCTTCCGTTTTTACCGGCGGACAAGCTCACCTGATAGCTGTTTTTCGCAAAATGCGCCTGAATGGTCGTGTCCCGTGTCAGGACGAAGGCAAAGGGATTGGCGGAGGAAAGGCTGTCGCCTCTTAGGGTTGTCCATTTCACAAGATAATAACCGTAGTCGGCGACGGCTTTTACACGTACCGGGTCTTGGTACGCATAATCGGATTTGCCATCCGCCGTCTCCGTGCGGCCGTTTTTGGCGAAAGAAGTTACGTGGTAGCTGTTTTTCGCAAAATGCGCCCGAATGAGTGTGTCCCGTGTCAGGACGAAGGCAAAGGGATTGGCGGAGGAAAGGCTGTCGCCCCTTGCGTTTGTCCATTTCACAAAATGATGATAACCGTAGCCGGCGACGGCTTTCGCGCGTACCGTGTCCTGATACGCATAATCGAACTTGCCTTCCAGCGTTCCTACCGTGTTATTGCTGTCTTCGACGGAAAAAGTTACGCGGTAGCTGTTTTTCGCAAAATGCGCCTGAATGGTCGTGTCCTGCGTCAGGGCGAAAACAAAGGGATTGGCGGAGGAAAGGCTGTCGCCCTCTGGGGTTGTCCACCTGTCAAAATGATAACCGTAATTGGGAAAGGCTTGCAGTTCCGCCTGATTTTTACCGTTATCCCTGACTTCGACCCGTCCGCAGACAGAGTCGGACAAGGCGGCAGCCGCATAACGCGTGGTGACAGCACAAGCAGCTGTATATCCGCCGTCCACCGTCGTCGCCGTTATCGTGGCAGTGCCCGGCCTTCCCTGCATGGTTACTTTTCCGGCTGCATTCACGACGGCAACCGCCGTGATGGTTACTATTCCGACGGCATCCACGACGGCAACCGCCGTGTCGGAACTTTGCCATGTAACCCTCCGGTTGATGGCATCCGACGGGGAAACGGTTGCCATCAACCGGAACGTACTGTCTCTATCCACGAACATTTTCGTCTCCGACAGGCTGATGCCGGTTACAGGTATTTCGGCAGAGGTTACTTTACAAGTGGCTGTATATCCGCCGTCCACCGTCGTCGCCGTTATCGTGGCAGTGCCCAGCCTTCCCTGTATGGTTACTTTTCCGGCTGTATCCACGGCGGCAACCGCCGTGTCGGAGCTTTGCCACGTAACCCTCCGGTCGAAGGCATCCGACGGGGAAACGGTTGCCGTCAACCGGAACGTACTGCCTCTATCCACGATTATTTCCGTCTCCGACAGTCTGATGCCGGTTACAGGTATTTCGGAAAATGTTACTTCCAGTGAAAGATCGCTTTTTACGGCGTCTATGGTATAGCTACCTCTTACGGTGTTTCCGAAGGTGTCGTAGACAATCTCGCCTGTTATGTCTCTTTCGCGCGGGATGACTCTCCGTTCCGAGTGTCCGTCATGAATAACCGCGCCGATTGAATCAAAGTCGGTCAGCAGTACCTTTTCAATACGGTATTTCCTGTTGGGAGCAATTTCAATGGTCACCGGCTTGTTTTCTATGATTCTTACCGAATCCGCCGTCTCCCTGTTTATGCGGACACTTCCCTTGCCGGGGTCATACGAACGGGCTGCCCAGAGTATCGCATTCAAGTCGGCATCCATCTCGCGAATGTTTTCAAACACTTTCCACTGAGGATGGTTTCGATAAACATCCATGCAACCCTCCGGAACATATAATACCAGCTCATCAAAGTCTTTGACATCGATTTCGTCATTGCGTCTATCATCAAGTCTATTATCAAATACAGCTTTTATATCCCTTTCAGGTGCAAATGATACATTATTTGAGCGGCTGTTATAGCGAACATGTCTTAAATTCGTACACGCAGCAAAAGCCGTAACACCTAAATAAATAAGTGTGCTTGGTAAGCTAATTGAAGTTAATCTGCTACAGTAACGAAAAGCAGATTCTCTCACAGGGTCAGCTCCTTCGGGTATATTGATAGATGTTATATTAGCTGATGCAAAAGCAAACGGTCCTATTTGGGTAATAGAATTAGGCAATATAACGGATGTGAGGTTGGAAGACTCAAACATGTGCTCCCCAATTGCATTATCCGTGGTTCTGCTTCCTAAAAACTCAGAAGGTTTATAGTAATAAGAATCACCTCCCTCTACAATAGACGCTTCCGACAGATCTAATACGGTTAGTCTTCCACCAAATATTATCTTACCCACAGAATCTACTCCCGCCATATTCCGGATAAGCTTTATATCCGTTCCGTTCAGCGGGCCCGTCACCGTCAAATCTGTTATCTGTCCTCTCTCGGCGGAGTCATAGATGTAATTAGGCAGGGTGCCTGCCCTATTCAAATGAACGGTTCGGGATACGCGGGATTGCGCATGAAGGCAGAGCGGCAGGAGCAGGAGAAACAGCAGGAAGCCTGCCCGCAGGGCGGATGTTCGGAAAGTATTCATATCAGTTGATTATTTTTCGGCGGCGAATGTATGACAAAAACAATAAAAGTGAAGCAACTTGTTGCTTCACTTTTCACCCCATGCAGTAGAGACGCAATGCATTGCGTCTCT
>LBCX01000047.1 GCA_001657575.1 Bacteroidales bacterium Barb4 | reverse complement strand
GGAATGTGGGGTTTTATGGACGGATACGATCCAATAAAGCCCTGAAAGGGCGATACAAAACGTAAATGATGATTCACAATGCAATACATATTCTGTCATCCTTTCAGGATGCCCCTGACGGCATCGTTCCTGTAACCCCACATTCCGCTCCGCTCCATGTGGGGCTGAAATCTTTTGCCCCTTCGGGGCATCTGCGTAACATACCCCGAACCCCCTAACTCCTAACAGGGTTTGAAACCCTGTTAGGGGTATATACATTTATCTTAACTCCACATTCCGCTTCGCTGCATGTGGGGCTGAAATCTCTTGTCCCTGCGGGACTTCTGCGCAACATCAGCTAATATAATGGAACTGCATACCCGTATTACCATCCCCCCGTTGTCCGTCCCCGTTTCCTATTCCGACAGGATTGTCCTGTTCGGCTCGTGCTTTGCGGGGAATATCGGGGGAAAGCTGGAGGAGAACAGGTTTTGTGCAGAGGCAAATCCTTTCGGGGTGCTGTATAATCCGGTGTCGGTGGCGCAGGCTGTACGGAGGCTGATGCGCCCCGAACGGTTTACGGAGAAGGATTTGTTTGAGCATGAGGGACTGTTTCACAGTTTTGCGCATCACGGCAGTTTCTCGGCGGCATCGCCGGCAGCGACGTTGGAGACAATGAACGGACGACTGGCACATTCGGCGGAAATGTTTCGCAAGGCAACGCGGATTGTGATAACCTTCGGCACGGCGTATGTTTACCGCCTGAAAGACGGCGGGCAGGCTGTGGCAAACTGCCATAAACTGCCCGAAAGGCTGTTTTTGCGCGAGCGGCTTACCGCCGGAGAGATTGCCGGCGAATGGCGGGAGCTGCTTGATGTGTTGCAGGAACAGATGCCGCAGGCAAAGGTGCTGCTGACCGTCAGTCCCATCCGCCACTGGAAGGACGGGGCGCACGGCAATCAGCTGAGCAAGGCTTCGCTCCTGCTGGCAACGGAGGAATTGCGGGAGGCTTTTCCCGAAAGGGTGGATTATTTTCCGGCGTATGAGTTGATGATGGACGAGCTTCGGGACTATCGCTTTTATGCCGATGATATGCTGCACCCGTCCCCCCTGGCAACGGAATATATTTGGGAAAGGTTCGCGGAAGCCTGTTTCACGGAGGAAACGAAGGCTGTTCTTCGCGACTGGAACGAGATAGCGAAAGCCGTCCGCCACAAGCCGTTCCGCCCCGGCAGTGAAGCCGACTGCCGCTTTGTTCGCCAGACACTGTCAAAGATGGAGCATCTCCAAAAGAAAGCACCGTCTCTGAATATGGAAGCCGAAAGGGAACGGCTTTACAAGCGATTAACGGTGAATGAAATTGGCTTACACGATAGATGATGAAACGGCTGCATTCCGTAAAGAGCAAAAGGCGAGTTCTTCTTTTAAGGCTTGCAGTTCGTCATCCCATAAATTACGTTCATGCAGGATATTATTAATTTTCAGGAAGCTGTTTTCTTCTAAAATAGTAGTTGCTACAAGTGCAGCATATTCTTCTTTCCGATCGCCTTCTTTGAGTAGTCGCTTAAACCGCTTTATATATTCAGGAAGATCACATTCATGGCTGTAAATATCATATGCTAAATCATTGAGAGTTATTTTTATTTTCTCACTAACTGCATTCCGCGGTATAAGAAAATGATTGTGATTAAGGGCTAATTTTTTAATTGTTCTCTTTCCTTTCTCCGACTGCTCTTTTACACGATAACAAGACTCTTCTATATAGAAATACTCTTTGGGATTATCTGTGAAAGGATTGACTATAGGTTCCTTCCCTGTGTCATGTTCGCGCTTAGTTTCATTGCACTTTTTACAAGAAGGTAACAGATTCCCCCACTTCATTACATCATCAGGGTAGATACTCTTGGGAAAGAAATGTTCTACTTCCATGTATTTACTTTCTTCATTCAAACGAACTTCGGAATAGCAGCATTTACCAAATGCCATTCCCTTGACAGCCTCCCTCAGCCAGTTAATATTCCACGGGCTTTTGTATGTTCCATCCTTAAACGCTTGTGTCCTCTCTGTCACAAATTCATCTGTGAGTTGTTCCGGTTTGGCGGGTAAATCAAGCTTTATCATCAGGTAATAATTGAGAAAATTGTATTTTTAACAGTTTCCTTTCTACACTTTGCGGGTGAAGAATCTTTATTAGTTCATCATACGCTTCTTTTCCTTGTTTATAATTGTCAGTATCCATCGCTTTATCAAATTGATTCATCCACTTTTGGTAAATATCTGTTTGCATATTGTCGCTCAACCCCATTACTTCGCTTAGTATTTCTTCTATGCGCCAACCGATAAAGGAACGGCACCCTAAATGTTGCACATTGGTATGGTCGCCTTCCCGTTTAAGTGTATAAAGGTTTACTTTCTCCATTGATTGGATAATAAACGGGCTGTGAGTGGTTACGATAAACTGCGTTTGTGTAAATATATCGGACAGATGTTTGATAATAGTACGCTGCCATTGCGGGTGCAAAT
This sequence comes from Bacteroidales bacterium Barb4, assembly GCA_001657575.1. GTDB lineage: Bacteria > Bacteroidota > Bacteroidia > Bacteroidales > Tannerellaceae > Barb7. The sequence continues at coordinate 11,688 of LBCX01000047.1, read as the reverse complement.
GCAAATCTATTTCATCAACAAGCAATACGGCAGGCTCCTTCAACGGATTTATGCTGTCGGGATAGCGTTCAAACAATTTCTTGCAGAAATCGGCTATCCATGAGAGGGAGGCTTGATAGCCATAACCGAGTTCCGAGAGAAAAAGCCAACCGCCTTCTACTTGATATGTTAGAAAGTTTCTAAGCTCTTCATTTGAATTAAAACGAATACCACGTATTTCAGGAAAGACTTCGCTCGTTAGTACTTCTATTAATAAATCTCTGCGCTCACGGGCTTTTTTACGATTTTCTTCTGATGTGGTTTCATTTTTTGCGGTATAATCCAGTTGGAAAAGCCATTCTTCAAAATTGATGAGTTTGGAGTTGGTAAAAAGATTGTCTGCATTTAGAACTTTGTCCGTATCTGAAATTCCTTTCTGTTCTTTTTCCCTAACGACACCGTAACCATAGATTGATAAATACTCCAGATTAGGGTTTGTTGGTGCAGGTGAAATCAAAATAATCCCCGTTTCTGGAGATTGATAGCCAAAATCATAATCTGATATATTATTTTCTTTATCCGTATAGATTTTAATTTTGAGTGACTTAGAGAAAAAAGTAACTAATAAATGAGAGTATGGAACATTCTGTTCTTTATTTTTTGGAGGGGTCAAGCTCGCAATCGCCTTTAATAAATTCGTCTTCCCCGTATTGTTGTCTCCAAGAAACACCGTCCAACGACACCAATTTCCATTATCATCTACAAATGAGAAGTCGTGCTTTCCTTTAAAACATCTGAAGTTCTCAATCCCTACTTCCTTAATATAAACAGGAGTTTGTTCCGCCATAATTGTATGATTTTCTGTTTGCGAGGCAAACATACAATAAAAACAGATAACTGAAATGCGCCCTGTTTCGGATTAGTTTTTACTTTTGCACCGCTTAATTTTCACCACGGAGACACGAAGAACACGGAGGTAAAAAGCAGGAAGCAACACATTATAATAGTATTAATCGAAATAAAACATTCAGATGGTAAAGAAAGTCGGGAACTTGATTCCAAACACCTTTTTTGTGACTAAAGGCAGCGGTGATTCGGACTTGGAAAAACATGCGGGGTCTTATCACATGGCTCTTTTTGACGCCGGTATTTCGGATTTCAACATTATGACTTATTCATCGGTCATTCCCGCTACGGCGCATCTGGCAACTATGGACGACATAGACCTTCCTCCGTTCGGTTCGGAATTGAAAACCATCATGGCGGTGTCTCACGGGTTTCAGGATGAGTTTGTTTCCGCCGGTGTGGTGTATGCGTGGATGTATAGTGACGAGAATTTCGACGATAAGATAGGGGGACTTGTCTGCGAAGTGAGCGGGAGGTACCGCATTGAAGAATTGGAATCTCGCCTGATTCGCGTCATTAACGACCTGCATCAGAAGACGTACAGCAAATACTATCTGGGCGAATTGAACTTTATCACGGAAGGTCTTACCGTTGAGCGGCGGTACGGGACGGCATTAGCCGCCTTGTGTTTCGTGGACTTCCTGCATCCGTAAAAATCCCCTTTACCCGATTACATCCTTTCCGGCATCTCAATGCCCAGCAGCGACATGGCGGATTTGACGACTTTAGCCACATTGGCAGAGAGCGTAAGCCGCAGTGTCTTGACGACTGTGTCTTCTTCGCGCAGAATGGGGAAGTCGTGGTAGAACTGATTGTATTCCTTTACCAACTCGTAGGCATAATTGGCAACAAGGGCGGGACTGCATTGTTCCCCCGCTTCTTGCACGGTAGTGGCAAAGGCGGCGAGGAGTTGGATCAGGTTTTCCTCTTTGGCGGTCAAGGGAGAAGAAGCCGGAAGTTGAGAGGGGATTGTGATACCTTGTTCGGCAGCTTTACGAAGGACGGAGCGGATACGGGCGTAGGTATATTGGATAAAGGGACCGGTATTGCCGTTAAAGTCGATGGATTCCTGCGGATTGAAGGTCATATTCTTGCGGGGATCAACTTTGAGGATGAAATATTTGAGAGAGCCTAAGCCGACAATTCGGGCAATGTCGGCAGCTTCTTGGGGTGTCATTTCGTCAAGTTTGCCAAGTTCTTGGGATATTTCGCGGGCGGTGTTAATCATTTCGTCCATGAGGTCGTCGGCATCTACAACGGTGCCTTCGCGGCTTTTCATCTTCCCTTCGGGAAGTTCGACCATGCCGTAGGAGAAATGAACAAGTCCTTTCCCGAAGGCGAAACCCAGCTTGTCCAACAGGATGGAGAGGACTTGGAAGTGGTAGTTTTGTTCGTTGCCGACGACATATATCATTTTGTCAATGGGATAATCGTCGAAGCGGAGCTTGGCAGTGCCGATGTCCTGTGTCATATAGACGGATGTGCCATCAGCACGGAGGAGCAGCTTTTCGTCCAGACCGTCTGCCGTCAGGTCTGCCCAAACGGAACCGTCTTTGCGGCGGCTAAAAACACCTTTGTCCGTACCCCGCAACACTTCCTTCTTTCCTTCCAGATAAGTTTGCGATTCGTAGTATATCTTATCAAAATCAACGCCCATCATCTGGTAGGTTTCATCGAAGCCGGCATATACCCAGCTGTTCATTGTTTCCCAAAGGCGGCGTACTTCCGGATCGCCGGCTTCCCACTGACGGAGCATTTCACGGGTTTCCGCCATGAGCAGGGATTGAGACTCGGCTTCTTCTTTTGTCAGACCTCTGGCTTCCAATTCTTTGAGTTCCTGTTTGTAATGCTTGTCAAACAGCACATAGAAGTCACCAATCAAGTGGTCGCCCTTCTTCCCCGTCAATTCGGGAGTGGCACCGTTGCCCCATTTCTGCCACGCCAGCATGGATTTGCAGATATGTACTCCTCGGTCGTTTACGATATTGGTTTTCACCACCTTCTTCCCGTTCGCCTTCATGATTTCCGCCAGACTGTATCCCAGAAGGTTGTTGCGAATATGCCCCAAGTGGAGAGGCTTGTTGGTGTTGGGGGAGGAATATTCAATCATCACCAGCGGAGAGGATTCGGCGGCGGGAGTGTAACCGTAATCGTCTTGACGGTGTATATCGTTCAGCAGTTCAATCCAGCAGGGGGCGGCGATTGTCAGGTTCAGAAAACCTTTGATGACGTTGAAAGTGGCGACAGCAGGTTCGTTGGCAGTCAGGTATTCGCCGATTTCCCGTGCCGTCTGCTCCGGCGATTTCTTCGAGGAGCGCAGGAAAGGGAAAACAACGAGCGTCAGATGTCCCGTAAATTCCTTCTTGGTCTTTTGCAGTTGAATACTGCCGGGGGCGACATCTGCTCCGTAGAGCTGTCTGACACCGTTTATGACGGCTTCCGTAACTTGTTGTTCAATAACCATATCATTCTGATTTATCCGGCGGCAAACGTACACAAAAAAAGGATACAAAGTCAATTTGTACCCTTCCCCTGATGCCGCCAATGCCTTTACTTACTTGATAGTTTCGTTCAGTTCTGACCCGACCTTAAACTTAACCGCCTTGCGTGCAGGGATGCTGATCGGTTCTTTTGTTTTCGGATTAACGCCTTGACGGGCTGCCTTTTCGGTAACGGAAAACGTTCCGAAACCTAAAAGGGCAATTTTGCCGTCTTGTTTCAACTCTTCGGTAACGGTTTCAATAAAAGCGTCAACCGCTTTTTTGGCATCAGCCTTGCTTAATCCTGATTTGTCGGATATAGCATTGACAAACTCTGTCTTGTTCATGATGGGAAACTATTATAATTAAACAATTTTATTCGACCTGTAAAGAGCGTAAATCGGTGCCAAAAGTAGTACTATTTTTGGTTTACCACAAAGGAAACATGGTTTTTTCAGGGCAACTGCATTTCAAAGTAAGGAATTGCGAATAAAATAGTGCATCCTTCCAATACATTTCCTAACCGTTTGTTTTCTGTCCGGTACCTTTCTATATACTTGCCTATTACAAAAAAGTAATTTTTCTTTGCCCTCACTTTTGATAAAATATACTATCGTTATTCCCCTACTTTTTACCTACCGGTGTTACGCAGAAATCCCGAAGGGATGGGATATTTCTGCGTAACATCAGTTAACTACTCTGACTACTCTCTAATAAACATTGCAAAAGTGGAATATAAAGTAAAGGATATAGTGCATATCATCAAGGCAAAGGCTGACGGTTGTACGGGAGAGGATACGGTTAGCTTGTTGCTGACCGACAGCCGGCGGCTTTCTTTTCCGGCACAAAGTATCTTTTTTGCTTTGCGCACGAAAACGAACGACGGGCATAAGTATATAGGTGAGTTATATCGCTTGCGGGTGCGGCATTTTGTAGTCAGCAAGATGCCGGCGGACAGGGACAGTATGCCGGATGCCTGCTTCCTGCTTGTGGGCGATACGGTAAAGGCGTTGCAGAAGCTGGCGGCATACCACCGGCAACGTTTTCAGATCCCCGTTGTCGGCATCACGGGAAGCAACGGGAAAACGGTGGTGAAGGAGTTTCTTTACCAGCTGTTGCATAACGAGTTTAACATTGTGCGTTCTCCCCGCAGCTATAATTCCCAGATCGGCGTGCCCCTCTCTGTCTGGGAGACAAACGAGAAGCACACGCTGGGTATCTTTGAGGCAGGTATTTCGCAGCCGGACGAGATGCACAGTCTGCAACCGATTATTTTCCCCACCGTCGGGATACTTACGAATATCGGTGAGGCGCATCAGGAGAATTTCATTTCCGCCGTACAGAAATGCCGTGAAAAGCTGACGCTGTTTACCGCTGCAGAGGTTGTCATCTATAACGCCGACGATAAGTTTCTGACGAACTGCATTGAGTCGGCTTGCCTCTCGCATAAAGCCATCGGCTGGAGTCGTATCAATTCCGAAGCCCCGCTCTTTATCAGGGCGGCGGAGAAGGCGGACGGGAAGACAACGCTGCAATGCACGATGATGGGCATTGAGGGAAAGTTTGTGATTCCGTTTACGGATGATGCCTCTATTGAGAATGTGATTCAATGCCTTGCCGTCATGCTTTACCTGAAACCAAGCAGTCTTGGCGATGCAGCGAAGTTTGCGCACCTCGAACCGGTGGATATGCGGCTGAACATCCTGCAGGGCATTAACAACTGCCTCCTTATCAACGATACGTATAATTCGGACATTCATTCGCTTGACATTGCGCTTGCCTTTCAACAGAGCCGGCGGGTGGACAAAGCGGTAAAGTCCGTACTGATTCTTTCCGACATCCTTCAGTCGGGCACCCTTCCGAAACTACTATATAAAAAGGTAGCCGATATGATCAGTCGGCGGGATACAGACAGGCTTGTCGGCATCGGACGTAACCTGACGGCTTACAGCAATTTTTTCAGTACGAAAGAGAAAGAGTTTTATCCTTCAACGGAAGATTTTCTTGCCTCCGATGCCTGTCGTAACTTCCGCGATGAGCTGATTCTTATCAAGGGTGCGCGGCAGTTTCATTTTGAACAGATAGCCGGATTGCTGGAGCAAAAGGTGCATGAAACCATCTTGGAAGTAAACTTGGACGCCGTTGTTCACAACTTCAATTATATCCGCTCCCTTTTGCGACCGGAAACGAAAATAGTCTGCATGGTGAAAGCCTTCGGCTACGGTGCCGGTTCCTACGAGATAGCCAAGACACTGCAAGACCAACGTTGCGATTATCTTGCCACCGCCTTGGCAGACGAGGGAGAAGAATTGCGCAAGGCGGGCATCTCCATTCCTATTATCGTAATGAATCCGGAGTTCAGCAGTTTCAACGTCCTGTTTGAAAACAGTCTGGAGCCGGAGGTATATAGTTTCCGCCTCTTGGATGCCGTCATACGCGAGACGGAACGACGCGGCATCGTTTCCTATCCCGTCCACCTAAAACTTGACACGGGCATGCACCGCTTGGGTTTCAACCCTGAAACGGACATCCCCGCCATTGCAGCACGCCTGAAAAGGCAAAGCGGCATAACCGCCCGCTCCCTCTTCACTCACTTGGCAGGCACTGACGAAGCAGCACTCGACGGTTTCACCGAACAGCAGGCAGCCCTTTTCAACCGTGCGGCGCAGGCTTTGGAAGAAGCAACAAGGCAGAAAGTCATCCGGCATATCCTCAACTCGGCGGGCATCGAACGCTTCGCGCATTATCAGGCGGACATGGTGCGTCTCGGCATCAGCCTCTACGGCATCAGTGCCGCCGGTCTGCAAGGCTTGAAGAACGTAAGCACCCTGCGGACAACCATCCTGCAAATCCGTGAAATTCCGGCAGGCGAATCTGTCGGCTACAACCGCAAGACTTTCGTCGAACGGGATTCGCGCATCGCCGTCATCCCCATAGGCTATGCCGACGGACTCGACCGGCGGCTCGGCAACCGCAACGGCGAAGTATCCATTCATAGCATACGCTGCCCCATCGTAGGAAACGTCTGTATGGACACATGCATGATTGACGTAACCGGCACGGATGCCGAAGAAGGCGACCCCGTCATTATCTTCGGCGAGGAACTGCCCGTCGAAGAAATAGCCAGACGGCGGCAGACTATCCCTTACGAAATACTGACCTCCGTCTCTGCCCGTGTGAAGCGGGTCTATTACAGGGAATGATGCGCTCCATCGTTTTCAAGTTAGGACTGTATTAAAATTAAGGCATTGCTAATTAAGTACATATATCGTTCCATTTCGATAATGCATTAATAATAAAACTGATAGCTTTAACATTACTGTCTTTTGGGAATAACATTTTGATTTCCTTCTCATTCCTGCCAAAAAATGCCTGAACAGACTGTTATAACCTTCTGCTGTAAAAGTTTCCGCTTTGGTTTGAATATGCTTTCCCCCAGGGATAATGCCTTTCATACAGTTTCCTATAATCGCTTGCTATCCGGTTCATATTGTGATGTTTTATTTTGTTCCAAAACTTTTCGGCTGTTTTCCCGCTTCTGTCCCCGATGACAAAATCGAGGAATCTTTTTCCATGCCTGTCAACGGCAGTCCAAATCCGGCGGCAGTTTTTTTGAACCGGCATAAGTGCGCATTTCATCCGCTTCTGCCCTTTCTGTTCTGATACTTTCCAAATGAAGTGTCCCCGCCTTTTTTCCATACACCAAGGTTATTGGTTCAGATATTGGCTTCCAAATCAGAGAATTTGACATCCAGTCGTTAGGCGATTGCAGAGATGTATATATAGCAGATTCTGCCTTCTCGAAAGGCAGCAAAGTATATGTCAATGGAGCCTGCGCAAAAAATATTGCAAAGAAACTTGCTTATATGACGGTATGCCGCAAAAGCCGCAGGGGTAATTACCATATTTATGGTATGTGCTATTAACACATCGTCACATAGTTTTGCGCAATAAAATATTCAGGTAGTAGACCTACCCCTAACAGGGTTTGAAACCCTGTTAAGGGTTAACAGTATCAGTATGAAAATGAAAAACAGCTTACTGACGACAGGCAATAAAGCATCTGCGCTGCTATTTATCGTTTGCCTGTTTCTATCGGCTTGTTCATCCGGGAAAAAAGAACATGCGGAAAAGGATGAAAATACGCTTGTGATAGGTGTCAATCAATATCCGACATACTCCGACATGTTGAAACAGGCTATTGTGCCTCTTTTGGAGAAAAAAGGGTACAAGGTGGTATTGAAAGAAATCTCAGATGTATATACGGCTAATATGGCTGTAAACAATTTCGATTTGGATCTTTATGTAGGACAGCATAATGCGTATTTGAATTTCTTTTTAACTCAAAACAAGTATGACATTTCGCCTTTGATTGTAGTGCCAAGTGCTTTATACGGTATTTATTCCGCCCAAATAAAAGCGGGCAGTGCCGAAGAGTTAAAACAGCAGTTAAAAAAGGGAGACATTGTCGGAATACCCAATGATCCTTCCAATTTATCCCGCACGCTGATATTTCTTGAAAATTTGGGTTTGATAAAAATACGTGCCGGTGCGGATAAATCATCTGCTTCCGAGTTTGATATAGAAGAAAATCCTTATGGATTAGTGTTTAGATATTTACCGTCCACTCAAATTGTTCGCAGCTTAAACAGTATTACGCTCGGTGCCATATCTGGGCCTGAGGCTCAGCTGGCGGGGATACTTGATAAGTTCATCATTAATGAAATCAATCCGAATGAGGATTTTCTGGTTAATTTTATTATAAACAACCGTAATTTGAATGAAAGGTGGGCGAATGATTTTATAGGGGTTATTGAATCGGAAGAGTTCAAGAATATTATTGAGGATCCAACCTATAATTTTAAGAAGTATTACCATCGACCTGACTGGTATGTAAGAAAATGGAATACTTCGCTGTAAATAAATAATGATGTTACTCACATTCTGAAAAATTATAAATGATGATTATTAATATGCTGCATACGTTACATTCCGCTTCGCTGCATGTGGGGCTGAAATCTTTTGCCCCTTCGGGGTATCCTGCAAACGGATTTAGGAAATACTGGTTGTTGCTTGTTGTTGTTGCTTTTTCATTGACGGCATCTGCTCAACAAGGGGGCGGTACAATTAAAGGGAGCATTTTGGACAGCCGGACGAATGAGCCTGTCGCAGGGGCAAGTGTTGTACTCGTGAAAGAAAAGACAGGGACGGTTTCCGATCTTACGGGGGCTTTCTCGGTTACTGCAAAGTCTTTTCCCGTTACGCTGTTGATTAACTATTTAGGGTATAAAATACAGGAGTTGGAGATATATGAATACAGCGAGCCGATCACTGTCTTTTTGAATGAAGACCTGAATTTGCTGAATGAGGTAGTTGTGGTGGCTTATGGAACGCAGAAGCGCAAGGAGATTACCGGTTCTGTGGCTTCTGTCCCCCAAGTCGTATTGTCTCAGGCAAAGAGTTCTTTTGATAATGTGTTGGGCGGGACTGTTCCGGGTGTGCATGTTACCCAAAGTTCCGGTCAGCCCGGTGCGACATCATCCGTTCGTATTCGCGGGAGTAATTCAATTACGGGCGGCAATGAGCCTCTGTATGTTATTGACGGGTTTGTGGTGTATAATGATAACAACTTTTCAAGTACGGGGAGCACAAGCGGCAAGGGAACGTCTAAATCAGATGCCGGACTGAATGTGCTTGCAACCATCAATCCCGCCGACATTGAGTCTATTGAAATATTGAAAGATGCTTCGGCTACGGCTATTTATGGTACGCGCGGTGCCAATGGTGTCGTTTTGATTACATCCAAAAAAGGCACTAAGGGTACGAACCGCATACATCTTCAAACCTCCACAGGCTGGCAGAACGCAAGCAAAACACTTGATTTATTGAACGGATCGGAATGGGCTTCCCTGTACAATGATATTTTGGCAAGTCAGGGAAAGCCGGCTTCCTTTGATGTTAATAAGGTAGATTCATACGATTGGCAGTCGGAAGCATTGCGGAAAGGGAAAGTACAGGATTATCAGCTTTCTTTCTCAGGCGGTGATGAAAAAACACGCTACGCTGTTTCCGGCGGTTATTTTACGCAGGACGGTATAGTGCTTAATACAGACTTTAAGCGGTATGCTTTCAGGATAAACTTGGACAGGGAATTGTCGAAAAGATTCCGTATCGGAGTAAATGCCATCGGGAGTGCCGCCACACAGAACGGACTCAGTGCGTTGAATGATAATAACAATCGTGTCAATACATGGTTCTCTGTATTAAGAACTCCTCCCGTGCTCCCGATTTACGGCAATGACGGGGGCTATAATTATGCCAATCCATACACGGAAGAGGTTATCAGAGGGATTACGCCAAATGCTATCGGTGATTTGGTTAATACTATCAGTGAAACTAAAACAGGCAGGATATTGGGTAACTTCTACGCCGAATATATCATCATTCCTTCATTGAAAGCAAAGGTGAATGTCGGGGCGGACGTATTGAATACCAAGCAAAACTACTTTGCCCCGTTCACTACTTGGGGCGGTTTCAAAACAGACGGTTTTGCCTCAGTAGGTGCTAAACTGGTTAATTCATGGCAGGCAGAGTTTACGCTGAATTACGAAAAGCAGTTAAGCAAAAATCATTCTATCGGTGTTTTAGCCGGATACACGACACAAAGAACCGATGTAGAATCAGCCCAAGCTATTGCCACTAATTTCCTTAATGACAAAACAACGTTCAACAGTTTGCAAAGTGCTTCCACCTCTGCACTGCCTTACTCCGATGCCGCTACCAGCATTGTAAAGTCGTATCTCGGACGTGTCAATTATTCCTATCTCGACCGCTATCACTTAACGACAACGTTACGGGCAGACGGTTCTTCACGCTTTGGACCAAATAATCATTGGGCTTATTTCCCTTCCATAGGCGTTTCGTGGAATGTAAACGAAGAGGCTTTTTTGTGTGATTTCACTACGCTCAGTAATTTGCAGTGGCGTTTAAGTACCGGTACAGTCGGGAATCAGGAAATCGGGGATTATATGTATGAAGGGCGATATATTCCGGCAAACTATTCTTTCGCAGGAGTGATTGCCACCGGATATGTTTCTGCCAATAAAGCGAATAAAGACTTGAAATGGGAGAAAACCACCCATTTTGCGCGGCAAGGACATAAAAAGATATGGTTATGATTTCGCTGATAAATGGCTAATCAACACTCACAACGGGATAGAAGAAAAAGACATAAAACCAATTAATATAGATGATTATCCTGCTATAAAAATCATTTAGATAAGCATTATTCTGAATTGGAAAAACGCACAGACAAGGGAGATACTCCATACAATTTGAGAAACTGTGCTTATATGGAGGATTTTTATAAACAGAAAATTGTATATATTGAGATTATGACTGATAATCCAGAATATGGTTATCCTTTTCCTGCATTTTCATTTGATACGCAAGGATGTGTATTGTTGAATACTGCATATATGATGTGTAGTAATGTGAATAATTTAAAATATATTTTGACTGTTTTAAATTCCAAAGTAGGCAAAATATTGGTGAAATTATATGTGACACAATTACAAAATAGGCAATTTAGAATGTTATACCAATTCGTCATCAATTTTCCAATTCCAATCATACATGAAGATGAAAAAAATGAAGTTCAATCAATTTGTAAATGAAGCGATGTCTAAAAACTCAATGAAAATAGGGGAAAAAGGAAATGATTTAGTTTACCAACTCTATGCATTGTCTGAGGACGAAATAGATTTTATTGAATCTCTATAAATCCAATAAGTCCTTTTTCTTCTTCTGTTAATTGGTATAAATCAAATATCATACTATCTAATTCAATTTCAATATCTTTTGTTTGCGAATTATTCTGTTTTTAATTCTTGCATTTGAATAATTTTCTCTCTGAAAATATTATCTGTACTATTGCCTATCTGTAATACGGATATTTTATCAAAGAATATTTTCCTTAGTTCTCTTGTTCCACCTTGCAATTCGGGAAAATTATCTGCAAAACAAAATTTGAACAGTGACGAATTAAGGAAAGCAGTTAAATAAGCAATATGTTCTCCTACTATCATAAATGACTTATCGTTCTGGAAGAAACTATGCTTGTCAAAATAAAAAGGTAAAAACTTTGTCATATTAGGATACATTATTTTCTGTTTATAAAAATCCTCCATATAAGCACAGTTTCTCAAATTGTATGGAGTATCTCCCTTGTCTGTGCGTTTTTCCAATTCAGAATAATGCTTATCTAAATGATTTTTTATAGCAGGATAATCATCTATATTAATTGGTTTTATGTCTTTTTCTT